>VBON01000025.1 GCA_005877525.1 Nitrospirota bacterium | reverse complement strand
GTGCCGCATCAACTTGCCGGTCCCGGTGCGGCGAAACCGTTTCTTGACGCCTTTGTGAGTTTTTAGCTTCTGTTTTGCCATCCGTTCTCCCGATCTTTAAGCTTCTCAAAAACGCGAGGCCCTACTTCGGGGCCACCACCATCACCAGAAAGCGGCCTTCCTGCCGTGGAGGCTGTTCGATCTGGCCCGTCTCGCCGATCAGCGAGACCACTTTCTCCATGACCGCGCGACCCATCTGTTGATAGGCCATTTCGCGGCCGCGAAACGTCACCGTGACTTTCGCCTTGTTCCCATCCGCCAAAAACTCTTTCATCTGCCGGACCTTGGTCTCCAAATCGTGCTGATCGGTCCGCGGCCTCAACTTGATCTCCTTAACGTGCGTGCTTTTCTGGTGCTGCTTGGCCGTATGAGATTTCTTGTTGAGCTCGTACTTATATTTCCCGAAATCCATGATCTTGCAGACGGGCGGCTGCGCGGTCGGTGCCACCTCTACGAGATCGTACCCTAACTCTTCCGCTTTTTTTAACGCATCCGGCGTTGTCAGAATCCCAAGCTGCTCGCTCTCAGGCCCGATGACTCGCACCGGGCTGATCCTGATCTCTCTATTCACCCTCAGCTTTTGAACTGCGATTGGGCACCTCTCCTTTCAACACAGGTTCATTGCCAATGGAGGGATGCAGATCCCTCCCCGCTGCCTCTTGCTTCAACTGCTCCAGGAAGGTGTCGAGAAGGCGGCTTCCGGCGTTAATGCCGCCGCGCCGCCGCACCGAGACCTCGCCCGTTTCCACTTCGCGATCGCCCACCACCAGCATATAGGGGATCTTGGCGCGCTCCGCCTCACGCACCTTGAAGCCCATCTTCTCGCTACGCAAATCCGCTTCCACCCGGATCCCGGCATCTGCCAACCGTCGCGCCGCCGCCTGGGCATAGTCCTTCTGCTTATCGGTGATCGCGATGACGATCGCCTGGACAGGAGCCAGCCACGTCGGAAAGGCCCCGGCATAGTGCTCGATGAGAATCCCGAAGAAGCGTTCGATTGAGCCCATCAACGCGCGGTGGATCATGATCGGCCGGTGCGGGTGGCCGTCCTCTCCGGCGTATTCGAGGCCGAAGCGCTCCGGATTGTTAAAGTCGACCTGGACAGTCGAGCACTGCCACGAGCGTCCTAGAACGTCTTTGATCTTAATATCGATTTTCGGTCCGTAGAAGACGCCTTCGCCCTCATCAATGCTGTACGGAACGTCACAACTTTTGAGCGCCGCCTCCAACGCGGCTGTGGCCTGGGCCCAGACCTCTTCAGAGCCGACCGCCTTCGCCGGCCGGGTGGAGACGTAGACTTGGTATTCCGTGAACCCGAAGGTCTTCAGCACGAAGAACGTGAAGTTCAGAACCTTCGCGACCTCCGCTTCCAGTTGTTCCGGAACGCAGAACAGATGCGCATCGTCTTGCGTGAAGCCGCGCACCCGCATCAGGCCGTGGAGCACCCCGGAGCGCTCGTACCGGTACACTGTCCCGAGCTCGGCATAGCGCAGCGGAAGGTCCCTGTAGCTGCGCAACCGCGACTTGTAGATCATGATATGGAACGGACAGTTCATCGGTTTGAGTTGATAATCCATCCCCTCCACCTGCATGGGCGCGAACATGTTTTCCCGGTAGTACTCGGTATGGCCGCTGGTCTTCCAGAGATCCAGACGCGCGACATGCGGTGAATACACCAGCTCATATCCATGCTTGAGGTGCTGCTCGCGCCAGAAATTTTCGATCTGTAAGCGGACCGTCGCGCCTTTCGGCAGCCATAAGATGAGCCCAGGGCCCACCTCGTCATTCACCGAAATCAACTCAAGTTCTTTGCCGAGCTTGCGGTGATCTCGCTTTTTGATTTCCTCGAGCTTGTGGAGGTACGCGTCCAACTCCTTCTTGGTGGGAAACGAGGTCCCGTAGATTCTCTGGAGCATCGGATTGCGTTCGTCCCCGCGCCAGTAGGCTCCGGCTGACGTCAACAACTTGATGGCATGGATGCATCCCGTCGACGGCACGTGCGGGCCGCGGCAGAGATCGATGAGGCCGCCCTGGTCGTAGGCCGAGACCATGTCCTCGGCAAACCCCTGGATCATCTCGCACTTGTAATCCTCACCGCGCTCTTTGAAGAACTCGATAGCGTGCTGCCGGCTCATCTCCGTGCGCCGGAACGGGCGGTCGGCGCTGATGATCTCCTGAATCCGCGCCTCGATCTTCTCCAGATCTTCAGGGGTAAACGGCCGCTCGTAGGCAAAATCGTAATAGAAACCCTCTTCAATCGGCGGACCGATGGTAAGCTGCGCCGTCGGAAAAAGATCCTTGACGGCCTGCGCCATAATATGCGCGCTGCTGTGGCGATAGACCTCTTTGCCCTCCGGCATATCGAAGGTCACGGGCGCGACGGTCGCGTCCGCTTCCAGCCGGTACGCCAAGTCCATCGGCTTCCCGTTCACAAGCGCCGCAATAACCTCATCGGAGCGTCTTAAGCCCTTCAGCGCGAGCGCCTCTCCGGCTGTGCTCCCTTTCGACACCGGTTGACGGGTCCCGTCGGGATAGATAATGGTGATTGAGGAGATCATCATCTTTTCTGACGCGACAGCCACAGCTTATCTCTTTTGCACCCGCCCTGCGTCTGCTAGGAAACAGCCGCCTTGCCCGCGGGACGCGTTCCTTTCCACACAAAAAAAAGGCTTGCTGCGACCGTGGATGCCCTGGGGTGATAAGCCTTATATGGTAGGCGCGGACGGTCTTGAACCGTCGACCTCTACCGTGTCAAGGTAGCGCTCTCCCCCTGAGCTACGCGCCTAATACAAGGCGTCATGCTAATACGCCACACGCCAGATTGTCAAGACCGAACCCTGCGTGGAACCAGGGAAATCGGGTATAAATGGTGAGTGCACTCAGCTGCAGAACGGGCGTGTTGGACAACCTCTCTACTTTGCGACGAGGGGGATTTTCAGCTCCTTGATCTTCTTGCGAAGGGTATTGCGGTTCAATCCGAGCACGGCCGCCGCTTGGATCTGATTGCCGCGCGTCTCTTCGAGTACCAGCGAGATCAGGGGTTTTTCGAGCGCCTTCAGCAGGAGCGAATGCAGGTGGGATCCGGCTCCAAGTTTCATGCGGCGCACAAAGTCTCGGAGCTTCTCGCCAACGTATTCATCGAAGCCCAATTCCTGGGGCAATTTGGTCGTGGTTCGCGGTACCGTATGCCCGTTTGAAAGCGCCTTGACCGATTCACTCGCCCGCCGCAAAAACGCCGCGGATCCGACCAACGTCATGACCGGGGGAGGGCCCAGCGTATCCGACAAGACTTTCATATCGTTTATCCAATCCTTATGTGACTCCAGAATAATCGCATCAAAACGATGTTTGCCGGGCTTCCGGCTCAGAGCGGCAGGATCTTTGGCGATCGTCACCACACGATCCGGACATTCATGTCGATAGAGCTCCGCGAGATCAGAATCGGCTGTCAGCAACAGGACATGACAGACATTTCGCGAAGGCATACAGACTCCAGACACTTCTTGGTGGGAGGGCCGTACACATACCAATCCCGTCGGAACCTGTCAAGCACCTCGAAAGACATGCGACATGGGAGAAAACTGCGGAGTCAAATCAGCGGGTCCCTCGATCTTGTGTCTTAGCTAAACACCAGCTGCCCTTTTTGTGCGTCTACCTTGACCGTCTGTCCCTGCTGAACGGTCCCGTCGAGGAGTTTCAGAGCAAGAGGATTTAAGATCTCTCGTTGGATCAGCCGCTTGAGGGGCCGCGCGCCATAGACCAGATCATATCCCGTTAAGGCGAGATGTTGCTTGGCCCGGTCCGTCAGAACCAGCGTAATGTGATTCGCTTCGAGACGCTTCGCCAATTGTTTCACTTGCAAATCCACGATCTCGCCAAGTTCCGCCGGTGTCAGGGGACGAAAGACGACAATATCATCAATGCGGTTTAAGAATTCCGGACGAAAATGCTCCCGTAAGACCTCCATCGCGCGTTGGCGCATCTTCGTCTCATCTCCCGCGGCCGCGGCTTCTTGAATTTCGCGGCTTCCCACATTCGACGTCATAATGACCACGGCGTTTTTAAAGTCCACCGTCCGGCCCTTGCCGTCGGTCAGCCGGCCGTCGTCTAAGACCTGCAGAAGGATGTTGAGGACATCCTGATGCGCCTTTTCAATTTCATCGAAGAGCACTACGATGTAGGGCCGCCGACGGACAGCCTCGCTCAATTGGCCGCCCTCCTCATAGCCCACGTATCCGGGAGGGGCCCCGATGAGCCGCGCCACCGCGTGCTTTTCCATGTATTCGGACATGTCGATGCGGACCATCGCTTGCTCGTCATCGAACAGAAACTCCGCGAGCGCGCGCGCGAGCTCGGTCTTGCCGACACCCGTCGGGCCCAGGAAGATGAACGACCCCATAGGCCGTTTCGGGTCCTGAATCCCCGCCCGTGACCGTCGGACGGCGTTGGACACCGCGATGACGGCCTCTTCCTGACCGACGATCCGCTGCCTCAGACGTTCTTCCATCTGCACCAGCTTCTTGGTCTCGGCCTCGATCAACCGGGTGACAGGAATGCCCGTCCACTTCGCGACGATGCGGGCGATGTCCTCATCGTCCACCTCTTCCTTCAGGAGCCGCTGGCCCGGCAACTTTTGTAAACGCGCATTCTCCTCCTGCAGCTGCCTGGACAGCTCGGTCATCCGTCCGTAACGGAGCTCCGCGGCCCGGCCAAGGTCGCCCTCGCGCTCGGCCCGTTCGGCTTCCTGCTTGGCATTCTCCATCTTCTCCTTGATCTCACGCAGCTTCTTGATGGATTCCTTCTCTGCCTGCCATTCCTTTGTCAAAGCCTCGACTTCCGTGCGGAGCTCCGCGATCTCCTCTTCGACCTTCTTCAGACGCTCCTGCGCCGCAGAATCCTTGTCCCGTCGAATGCCTTCCCGCTCAATTTCCAATTGGCGAACTCGGCGCAAACGCTCGTCCAAGGCGCTCGGCATGCTATCGATTTCCATGCGGAGGCCCGAGGCCGCTTCATCCACCAGATCGATAGCCTTGTCGGGCAAAAATCTATCCGTGATATACCGCTTCGACAGTATCGCGGCAGCGACCAAGGCGGAATCCTTGATGCGGACGCCGTGATGCACTTCATAGCGCTCCCGCAGTCCGCGCAAAATGGACACCGTATCCTCGACGGAGGGCTCCGCCACCAGCACCGGTTGAAATCGGCGCTCCAGTGCAGGGTCTTTCTCGATACGCTTGCGGTATTCATCAAGCGTCGTCGCACCGACGCAGCGCAGATCACCCCTTGCCAGCGCCGGCTTCAGCATATTCGAGGCATCCATTGCTCCTTCTGCGGCGCCTGCTCCTACAAGGGTATGGATCTCGTCGATGAACAGGATGACATTGCCGGCCGCCTCTTCGACCTCCCGCAATACCGCTTTCAAGCGGTCCTCGAACTCCCCGCGGAACTTGCTGCCGGCCACGAGGGCGCCCATATCCAATGCCACGACCCGGCGATTCTTTAAGCCCTCGGGAACGTCCCCATTGATGATCCGTTGGGCCAAGCCCTCCGCAATGGCCGTCTTCCCGACCCCTGGCTCGCCGATCAATACAGGGTTGTTCTTCGTCCGCCGCGAGAGCACTTGAATCACCCTTCGGATCTCTTCATCCCGGCCGATCACAGGATCGAGCTTCCCTTTGCGCGCCAGGTCAGTCAGGTCGCGACTGTATTTGGCGAGCGCCTGAAATTTCTCCTCAGGTTCCTGGTCCGTGACCCGTTGACTCCCGCGAATCGCGGTAAGCGCTGAGTAAATGCGATCTTTCGTCGCTCCGTGTCGCTTGAATACTCCCGCCCCCACCCCGCCGACGTCCATGATAGCCAGAAGCAAATGCTCGGTACTGATATAGTCATCCTTCAGGCGCTCCGCTTCCTGCTCTGCGCCAGAAAAGACATCGTTCAATCGCGAGGTAATGGTTACCTGTCCCGCCCTCGATCCGGAGACTTGCGGAACCCGCTTGAGTTCCTGTTCTAATTCCCCGGCAATGATGGTCGGATCGGTTCCCAACTTGTTTAACAGGCCTGGCGTCAGTCCATCTTTTTGTCGAACGAGCGCCAGCGCCAAATGTTCGACATCGATCTGTTGATGTCCGGCGCGTTCCGCAATCCTCTGGGCCTCGGCAAGCGCTTCCTGTGATTTCACGGTTAAGCGATCGAACCGGATCATAAAAACTCCTTCCTGAACCAAGGGCTGTCTGGCTAGATGATAATCTCGAAATGTCCGAAGTCAAGGTAAATTAAGTAGATCTTTTGTTGTTGACCATATAAAATTAATAGGGTATATTTGCATCATATCTTTCCTATAGGATCAGTAGGGTATTTGATATGTATCTTTCAGCAAAAGGTGAATATGGGATTCTCGCTGCGCTCGATTTGGCCTTAAGTCGAGAAAGCGCGCCGGTGCAGGCCAAGGCTATCGCCCATCGACAGGGAATTCCTATCAAGTTCTTGGAGCACATCCTTCGGACACTTCGGAACGCCGGCCTGGTTGAAAGCTCGCGGGGAACCCATGGGGGCTATCGGCTAACCAAGCCGGCCGATGAGATCGCGCTGGGCGACTTGATCCAGGCGGTAGAGGGGCCGATTGCCACGGTCCATCGCGCCCATGGAAATAGAACTGGCTCCAATGGAGCGAGATCCGAGGCGTCCCATGAATCCTTGATTCAGAGCGTGTGGGCGGAAGTCCAGGGTTCCATTCTTGAAACGTTGAATAAGACGACGCTCGCTGATCTGTGCCGGCGGACCCGGGACCTCGACGAGCAACGTGTTCTCATGTATCACATTTGAGCGATTGAGGAGTGCGCGTCATGCCGATTCCAACGAGTACCCAAACAGCTGAGCCGGCGTCCATTCCGGCGGAGATTCTAAAGGAGATCGAATCCTTCGAGGAGGAAGCCGCCAAAGTCCTGAATGCCGAAGTTTCTTCCGATGTATTCCGCCCCTTCCGCCTCCAACACGGCATCTATGGTCAACGCCAACCCGGTGTGCAAATGGTCCGGATCAAGATCCCCTTCGGAGGCCTGGATGCCAAGCAGGTGCGCGCGATCGCCGATGTCGCGGAGTCCTATGCAACGGGGGTCGGTCATGTGACCACGCGCCAGGATATTCAGCTCCACTTTGTGGCGCTCGAGAACGTCGGTACGATCATGCGGCGCCTGGCGGCCGTGGGCCTCACGACCCGGGAAGCTTGCGGCAACACTGTACGCAACGTGACCGCCTGCCACCTCGCCGGTGTCTGCCAAGGAGAGATCTTTGACGTGACTCCGTACGCCAAGGCGGTCTCGCAGCATCTGCTGCGCAATCCCCTTAACCAAAGCCTCCCGCGGAAGTTCAAAATCGCATTGTCCGGCTGCCGACATGACTGCGCCATGACGCCGATACACGATCTGGGGTTCCTCGCCGTGACGCGATCCAATGGCGAGATCGGCTTCCGCGTGACCGCCGGTGGCGGCCTCGGCTCGACGCCACGGCTC
>VBON01000335.1 GCA_005877525.1 Nitrospirota bacterium | reverse complement strand
ATCGCGGTGGAGCCAGCCGGCTCGCCGGTCCTTTCTGGAGGGGACCCCGGCCCCCATCGCATTCAGGGCATTGGCGCCGGCTTTATTCCGAAGGTTTTGAACAGGTCGATCTTGGATGGAGTCCTGACGGTAACGGATGATGAGGCCTATCAAACGGCCAAACTTCTCGCCAAAAAGGAAGGCCTGCTCGTGGGAATTTCTTCGGGCGCCAATGTCGCAGCGGCGCAGAAAGTGGCGGCCGAGTTGGGACCCGACAAGACTGTGGTGACAGTGTTGTGCGATACCGGCGAGCGCTATATCAGCATCGAAAAATACTTTAATATTTGACCTGAGACGGGAATCTCATGCCCTTTTCGATGGATTCAGAAGAACAAGTCGCCCGCTACAGCCGGCATATCCTCCTGCCCGAAGTCGGCGGCAAGGGACAGCATAAGATCGGCGAGGCAAAGGTCCTGATAGTCGGCGCCGGCGGGCTGGGCTCCCCGGTCGCTTTGTATTTGGCGGCGGCTGGCGTCGGGACAATCGGTCTGATCGACGCCGATGTCGTGGAGCGCTCCAATCTTCAACGACAGGTCATTCACCAGACCAAGGACGTTGGGCGCTCCAAGGTCGACTCGGCAAAGACCAAGATTCTCGCGCTCAATCCCCATGTGGCCGTCGAGACCCACGACACACGACTTAGCGCCGACAACGCTCTCGAGATCATCGGCGGGTACGATATCGTCGTGGACGGTGTGGATAACTTTCCGACTAAGTTCCTGATCAATGACGCCTGTTTCTTCCGAAAAAAGCCGCTGGTTCACGGCGGGATTCTGCGATTCGATGGTCGTGTCTTCACCATCCTGCCGGGGAAGAGCGCCTGTTATCGATGCGTATTTAAACAACCGCCGCCTCCGGGGTTGATTGCCAGCTGCCAAGAGGCCGGGGTCATCGGGGCGCTGGCGGGAGTGATCGGAACGATTCAGGCCACCGAAGTCTTGAAACTCATCTTGGGCCGAGGTCGCCTGCTGACCGATCGGCTTCTTGACTACGACGCCCGGTTGACACGCTTCAGGGAGATCCGAATCACCAAGAACCACAAGTGCCCCCTGTGCGGCGAACAGCCTGAGATCACCCGCTTGTTCGAGCACGAGCCCGAGGTGTGCGCGGTCAAGAGCGCCTGAGGAACCTATGAGGTCGTCCAAGATGAAAGGCCTGGTCTGCCGCGAGTGCGGGAAAGAATATCCTGCCGTGTCGCTGCACGTCTGCGAGCTGTGTTTCGGGCCGCTGGAAGTCCAGTACAACTATAAGGAGATTCAAGCCACCCTCACGCGCAAGAAGATCGAGAGCGGCCCGAAGAGTCTCTGGCGCTATGTGGATCTACTGCCGATTGAAGGCGAGCCCAGCATCGGCCTGCATGCCGGCTTTACACCCCTGGTCAGGGCGAAGAACCTCGGGGACGAGCTGGGCTTGGACACCCTGTATGTCAAGAACGACACGGTCAATCACCCGACTCTTTCATTCAAGGATCGCGTGGTGTCCATCGCGCTGACTCGAGCCCGCGAGCTCGGCTATGAAACCGTGGCGTGCGCCTCGACCGGGAACCTGGCGAACTCTGTGGCCGCGCATGCCGCCGCTGCCAAGATGCAATGCTACGTGTTTATTCCTCACGACCTGGAAGCGGCGAAAGTGCTCGGCAATCTTGTATATCGCCCCAATGTGGTAGAGGTGGAAGGAAACTACGATGACGTTAACCGCCTGTGCAGTGAGATCGCCGGCGAGCAGCGATGGGCCTTCGTGAACGTCAACATCCGTCCGTACTACGCCGAAGGCTCCAAGACGCTGGCCTATGAGGTAGTGGAACAACTGGATTGGACCGCACCCGACCAGATCGTCGTCCCTATGGCTTCCGGATCGCTGTTGACCAAGATCTGGAAAGGGTTGAACGAGTTGCAGAAGCTGGGCTTGGTCACCGACATGCACACGCGCGTCCACGGGGCGCAGGCCGAGGGATGCTCCCCGATTGCCGCCGCCTACAAGGAGGGACGCGACTTTTTCAAACCGGTCAAGCCCAAGACCATTGCCAAATCCCTGGCCATCGGCAATCCCGCCGACGGCTATTACGCGTTAAAGGCGGCCGCGGAGAGCGGTGGAGCGATGGACACCGTGACGGATGAAGAGATCGTCGAAGGAATGACACTCCTGGCGCAGACGGAAGGCATCTTTGCCGAGACAGCGGGGGGTGTCACCGTGGGGGTTCTCAAGAAACTGGCGAAACAGGGCATCATCAAACGAGGCGATGTCACGGTCGCGCTGATCACGGGCAATGGCCTCAAAACGCAGGATGCGGTCATTAACGCGGTGGGCCGGCCGACGCGCATTCCCCCCAGCTTGGTACAGTTCCAAAAGACATTCAACTTGACCCCTCATGGGTGACACACGACACGAGAGGTTCGAGGGTATGGTGAAAGTTCGCATTCCGACTCCCCTTCGTCCGATGACCGGCGGCAAAAGTGAAGTTGAAACACAGGCGTCCGACATCCAAGCGATGATCGAGTCGTTGAACGGGCAGTTCCCGGGCCTCAAGAGCCGGATCTGCGACGATGCTGGGGAAATCCGTCGATTTGTGAACATCTATCTCAACGAGGAAGATATTCGTTTTATGAAGGGCAAGGATACACCTCTCAAAGACGGCGACCAGATCTCGATCGTGCCGGCTATTGCAGGAGGGGCAGAAGAGTCTGTCCCACGGGTAAGGGCGACCGCTTCCACGGTGATCGGGGATGGGTGTGTGAAATACGACTCCAGGGCGGGCTGGTGTTACGAGAATCAACAATGAGCA
>VBON01000336.1 GCA_005877525.1 Nitrospirota bacterium | reverse complement strand
CATTCCTCCTGTCATCTGCGGGCGGCGGGGGTCAGCAGCCAGCCCCGCGAACTCCTCAAGCGCCTCCCCGGCGTCCAGTTCGTCGAGATGCGCGACGCCGAACGGTGTGCGGGGGGCGCCGGCACGTTCATTGTGAAGGACTACGGGACCTCTCAGAAGATTTTCGAGCGCAAGCGGGCGGCGATTCGCGACAGCGGCGCCGAGATCGTGGCAACCTCCTGTCCGGCCTGTATGATCCAGTTGCAAAATGGGCTGCGGGGAGAGGTTGAAGTGCGGCATATCGCGGACCTATTGGCGCAGGCGTATAGGTCTTGACCGCGTGAATGAGGTTTAAGCCCAAGAAGGCAGATTTCGTTTTTATCGGCCTGGTAATTGCCGTGATTGTTTTTGTGACCCTCCTTCCTGGCCCGGTGCCGGGCGATTTCGCCCACCGGCAGGTTACGTCCGAAAAGGCGTGCATGGCCTGCCACATCTCTGGCGGAGCCCGCCCGCTGTCTTCCCGGCATCCCAAGCGACCGGACTGCTTGCGGTGTCATCGGCAGCCTACGGTGTAAGGTCTTTTAACGGGATATTTGACAATGATGGTAGTTCTCTGTATAGTAAGCGCTAATCGACATCAGTGACGGTCCGGCTGGTGACGACCAATAACACTCGGACCCGCGATCGCATCGCGACAGGTCCTGTTCGGAGCGGACTCCTTCCTGATCCTGCCTCGTTCTCTGACCCCGTGACAATGCGATCCTAACGAAAGGATTTCTCTGTGCAGACGACTGTCCATAACAGTTTTCAGTCCCTCGGCTTGTCCGACGCGATCTTACGCGATCTGGCGAAGGCAGGCTTTACGGAACCGACCCCAATTCAAGCGGGCGCCATCCCTCCGGCACTTCAAGGCCGGGATGTCATCGGCTGTGCGCAAACCGGCACCGGCAAGACGGCGGCGTTCGTGATTCCCATGATCGAGCGACTCGCGGCCGCGCCGAAGGGCCATCCGCTGGCGTTGATCTTGGCCCCGACTCGCGAGCTGGCGATTCAGACTCAGGAGGCGATCGATAAATTTGGCCGCTCCCGGCGCGTTTTTGCCACGACGATCGTGGGCGGCGCCGACATGAACGCGCAGGTCCGGGGGTTGCGCCAGCACCCGGAGATCATCGTCGCCACACCGGGCCGTCTGTTGGATCACATGTGGAACGGGACCATCAACCTCGTCTCCATCAAGATCCTGGTGCTGGACGAAGCGGACCGCATGTTGGATATGGGGTTTGCGCCGCAGATCAACCAGATCCTGGAGGCATTGCCGGAAGAGCGCCAAACGCTCCTGTTTTCTGCCACGATGCCGGCCGATCTCAAGGACCTGGCCCGCGCCAGCGTGAAAGATCCGGTCCGAGTGATGGCAGACAAGCCGGCCACTGCGGCGGGGGGCGTCGCGCAGGCCTTGCATCACACCACCCATGACGACAAGACCAAGCTATTGATTCACCTTTTAGCACAGGATCAGGAGTCCGTCCTGGTCTTCACCCGGACCAAGCATCGCGCCGATCGTCTCATGAGAGCCCTGGGGAGCGCCGGCCATAAGGTGGCCGTCATCCATGGCGACCGCAGCCTCTCGCAAAGGCGGGCCGCCTTGGAGGGCTTTAAGCGCGGCGTGTATCGGGTGTTGGTGGCAACCGACATCGCGGCGCGCGGGATTGACGTCGCAAACATCGGACATGTCGTCAATTTCGACATGCCGAATTCCCCGGAGGATTATGTCCACCGGATCGGCCGGACGGCGCGCATGAAAGCAGTCGGCCGGGCCACGAGTTTCGTGACCGCCGATGATCATGGGGGCTTAAGGGCGATTGAAAAACTCCTGGGCCAGCGGGTTCCTCTGGCCATGGGAAGTCCCGAGGCTGCGACAGTGCACCGGCCATCGAGCGCGGCGCACAATACACGACAGGGAGACGGAAGGCCGGGGCGGCTCTCAGGGTTCAGACCCAGACGGCCCGCTCACGCCAGACCCTCTTCCAACGCATAAGCTCCTTCTCGTCCCGGTCACGGGTCCATGGTGACCGGGACTCCCAAATAACATTCACAGCACCTCGACGGTTCCTTCTGTGGCGTTGACTCGCACCCTCTGGCCCGAT
>VBON01000333.1 GCA_005877525.1 Nitrospirota bacterium | reverse complement strand
AGGATCGCGATCCCTACATTGCCGCCTGAGAGCCTTACCATGACTTCATTTTATCCTGCCGGATGGCCTCGTCAACTAAGGAGTAACTGGCGAATTGGTTTTCATTAGCGTAGATTTTTCAGTATACTAAGGCTTCACCCAGGCTCGTTTCTATGATCAACGTTCTGCTCAAACAAATATTCGGCAGCAAGAACGATCGTGAAATCAAGCGGATGCGTCCTGTCGTTGGACAGGTCGGTGCGCTGGAACCCGCTGTCTCTCGTCTTACCGATCAACAACTCGGCGCAAAATCCGACGAATTTCGAAAGCGCCTGGCCGATGGTGCGCCGCTGGATGACCTCCTTCCCGAGGCCTTCGCCGTCTGCCGGGAAATGTCCAAGCGCAAGCTCAAGATGCGCCATTTCGACGTGCAGCTGATCGGCGGCATGATTTTGCACGAGGGGAAAATCGCCGAGATGAAGACCGGCGAAGGCAAGACCTTGGTAGCTACGCTGGCGCTCTACCTGAATGCGCTCGAAGGCAAGGGCGCACACCTTGTGACCGTGAACGACTATCTGGCCAAACGCGACGCCCAATGGATGGGGCCCCTCTATCACCATCTCGGGCTTTCAGTGGGGATCATTCAGCATGAGACATCTTTTCTCTTCGATCCGACGTATGACCCTGAAGACAAGCGTCTTCTATACCTGCGACCGTGTACGCGACGGGAAGCTTACAGGGCGGATATCACCTACGGGACCAATAACGAATTCGGGTTCGATTACCTTCGTGACAACATGGTCACCGATCTCGATCAGTGCGTTCAGCGCGAGCTGCATTACGCGATTGTTGACGAGGTCGACAGCATCCTCATCGATGAAGCACGCACTCCACTGATCATTTCCGGTCCTACCGAAGACTCTACCGATCTCTACTATCGCATCGACCGGATCATTCCAGGCCTGAAGCGAGAGGAGCACTACACGATCGAGGAGAAGACGAAGACCGCCGCCCTGACGGAAGAGGGCAACGAGAAAGTGGAGCGGGCCCTGGGGATCACTAATCTCTACGACCCGGCGAATATGAACCTGGTCCATCACGTGGTGCAGGGGCTCCGCGCCCACGTCCTCTACCACCGGGACGTGGATTATGTGGTCAAGGACGGAGAAGTCATCATCGTGGACGAGTTCACCGGCCGGTTGATGCCGGGCCGCCGCTGGTCGGACGGTCTGCATCAGGCCGTCGAAGCGAAGGAAGAGGTCAAGATTGCCAATGAAAATCAGACACTGGCGTCGATCACCTTCCAAAACCTTTTCCGGATGTACGACAAGCTCGCGGGCATGACCGGGACGGCCGATACCGAGGCCAGCGAGTTCGCGAAAATCTACAACCTTGAAGTCGTGGTGGCGCCCACGAACCGCCCCAACATCCGACAGGATTTCCCCGACGTCGTGTATCGCACCGAAAAAGAGAAGTTCAATGCCATCGTGGAGGACATTAAGGATTGCCATCAACGAGGCCAACCCGCACTCGTCGGGACGATCTCCATCGAGAAGTCGGAGCGCCTTGCAGGCTATCTGGTGCGCCAGGGCATCAAGCACAGCGTGTTGAACGCGAAGCACCACGAGCGGGAGGCGGAGATCATCGCCCAAGCGGGGCGCAAAGCGGGCGTCACGATCGCGACCAATATGGCCGGGCGCGGCACCGACATTCTGCTGGGCGGAAACCCGGAGTTTCTCTTCAAGAAAACGCTGTACGCGGACCCCGAGATGACGCCGGAGCGGCAAGCCAGCTTGCAGGCGCAGATCCAAGCCGAGTGTGAAG
>VBON01000332.1 GCA_005877525.1 Nitrospirota bacterium | reverse complement strand
CGAGGCCGGCATGGTCACCCGCGCGATCGAGAACGCGCAGAAGAAAGTGGAGGCGCATCACTTCGAGATTCGCAAACAGTTGCTCGACTACGACGATGTGCTGAACAAGCTGCGGGAGGTCGTCTACGAACGCCGGCGGATGATTCTGCGCGGCGATGACCTGACGGAGGAGATCCGCTCCAGCACCGAGGAGGTGCTGGACGATCTACTGGCGGTCCATTGTCCTCAAGGCGCCTATCAAGAGGAGTGGGATCTAAAAGGGCTTGCGGACGCCTGTTATGCCCAGTTCGGCATCGATATCAAAGACGGGTCGATCGATTT
>VBON01000331.1 GCA_005877525.1 Nitrospirota bacterium | reverse complement strand
CACTATAATCAAAATAAGCGTGAAACAGCTCATGATACATGGTGGCAAGCTCTTGATTGCCGATATTACGAATCGGGCGAAAGCGCCGCCCCTCGTTGCCCTCCGACAGGGCTAGATTGAAGACCATCCGGTGACCATCCGGATGGTATTCGGCGGCGGCGGTCTTGAGGTCGGCGAATTCCAATTGCACAAATTCACGCGGTAGCAGCTTAAGAAAACGCGAAGGCAAGCCGGCATCGGCAAGTTCCGTCGTGAGATGCCTCCATTCCGCTTGGGAATCCGGTACGCGGACAGCCGTGGATGAGCCCGGCAGAGAGAGAAGAACCAGCAGGCTAACCGTGAAAATCGTCTTCATCGATCAATGACCAGGATTCGAGACAGTCCCGGCGCACCTCATCCAGAAAGCGGGACGGCTTTGAGAGCACCATGCCGGATGTCCGATCGAAGACATTGACCGGGCAGGTCAAATACAGATTCTGCTTCGCCCGTGTGATCGCTACATAAAACAATCGTCGCTCTTCTTCCAGATCTTCATTGGCCGCGAAGGAATAGAGCGAGGGGAATTTGCCGTCCAGCACCCAGATGACGAAGACCGAGTGCCACTCCAAGCCTTTGGCCGAATGGATCGTCGAAAGGATCAGGCGGTCGTCCTCCCGATCCGCGGCCTCCACCCCCACCACGCTCTCATCGGGGGGCTCCAGGGTCAGGTCGGCCAGGAACGTCTCCAGGGACTGGTAGCGCTCCGCAATGGTCTGCAGGTGCTCCAGATCTTTGAGCCGCTTTGGATAATCGTCGTACTGTGCCTTGAGCAGCGGCACGTAATACTCCGAGAGGGCAGCGAGGCGCTCGGCCGTGGTCATGCCGGCCTCCGAAACTTCCTCCAAGACCCGGACCAGCTCTTGAAGACCTGGGCCGGCGGCTCCCTTGATCGAGGCTCCTCTCAGCACGTCCAGCCCATTGCTTTCCTGACGGAAGATCTCGCCGACCAGGTCGCGGCTCTTCTTGGGGCCGACGCCTTCGATCAATAGCAACAGCCGATTCCAGCTGACCGCATCCCGCGGATTTTGAATGACGCGCAGATGGGCCAGAAGGTCTTTGACATGCGCAGTTTCGACGAATTTAAAGCCGCCGCGCTTGACGAACGGGATGTTGCGCCGCGCGAGCTCGATCTCCAGGTCGAAGGAGTGGAAACTGGAGCGGAACAACACCGCGATTTCTCCCAGCGGCGTGCCCTCTTCATGGATCTCCAGAATGCGTTGCGCGACGAATCGCGACTGCGTGTTCTCATCCTTCTCATCCACTGCCTTGGCCAATACCGGCGTCGCCCCGTGCTCCTTGCGCGTGAACAAGGTCTTGGGATATTTCTCAGTCGCGAGCCCGATCACTTCATTCGCCAGGCTGAGGATCGGCTGCGTGCTCCGGTAGTTCTCCTCCAATTTGAACAATTGCGTGCCGGGAAAGAGCTTCGGGAAATCCATGATATTGCGAAATGTCGCCCCGCGAAATCCGTACACCGATTGCGCATCGTCTCCGACAGCCATGACGTTGTCATGCGTGAACGCCATTTTGCGGACGATTTCGGCCTGCAAGGCATTGGTGTCCTGGTATTCGTCGACCATGATGTAACGATGGATGTCCGAGATGCGGCGGCGAAGGTCCTCCTGCGTCTCCAACAGCTCGCGCACGCGGACCAGCAAATCGTCGTAGT
>VBON01000330.1:3760-4817 GCA_005877525.1 Nitrospirota bacterium | reverse complement strand
TGTGCTCAAAAAGCTGCGCGATCAGGGATTAATCACCGAGGACGAATACCGCGACAAGAAGAAACAAGTACTTGATCGCTTCTAACGCTGCCTTTCGGGTATTCAGTCTTCAACATCACTGTGCTCTCTTTCTTCCTTGCTGAGCCCCTCACGGAAATCTTGACAGTCTGCTCTTAGGGTGTAACCCTAGCCTTAAATGGTCACTAAACCGGAGGTGTTTCGCATGGAAAGCAAGTGGTCGGACGTGCTGAGGAAACCTCTGGTCCCTGCCATTCTGGCTGTAGCGGTATCAGTGGTTATTGCTGGTTGGATAGTTCGCAACCACACCGCCCACCTGGAAGACCGCATTATACGCGCCGAAAGCCAGACGGTGCAGGCCACGGACAAACTGAAGACTGCAACAGATGATGAAGGATCAGCGCGTCCGCAATGATAATGATGCCGACCAGCGAGCTGTGACGGTATCTGAGCTTCGAGACGTGCAAGCCGAATTGAAGATGCTTCGTCAGGCGGTCTTCACGATGCGGCCCGCCAGTCGTAGCCGTCGGCGCTGATCTCCGTCGGTTGTCTGCAGGAATCTAGACGAAACTCGTTAAGGAGTTGCCCGCTGAGCGAGCGAGCTTAAAGCTCTCCTCGGAGACGCAGATAAGACCACAGATGAGATAAGGATAGAGCCCCAGATGCGAGAACTCGTTACTAATCAAGAGTCAGGAGTCTATAAGGTCCGCTTAAGCGACCCGATGCGGTTGCCGCAAAAAGCCCTGCTCAAAACAGCTTTTCAACAGTTGAGCCGCGTTGCTCGCCCGTAACTTCTTCATCATGTTAGCGCGGTGCGCCTCGACCGTCTTGTGACTAATCCTCAGCTGCCTTCCAATCTCGCGGTTTTTGAGGCCGTTCCAAATGAGATTGAGAATCTGCTGCTCGCGCTGGGTCAAAGAAACCATGCCCCTTCCCTTTGCTTTCATCAACATATCATCCCTCCTTGGACCATGTTCAGAGAAGGTATTTATAGCTAAGAGTTTCATTTTTGACAATAACCCACTTGGGGGGTCCCTAG
>VBON01000330.1:1978-3698 GCA_005877525.1 Nitrospirota bacterium | reverse complement strand
TACCATGGGTACCCTTCTTGGCCGCCTAAAGACGACAGCGCTATCGGAACCTGAGCAACCACTGAAGGTTCAACTCGGTCAATTACTTCTGCAAAAGAAGCTAATCACCGAAGTTCAACTCCTCAAGGGACTCCACTATCATAAAACCCACGGCATCCGCTTGGGTGAAGCTCTTCTCAGACTGAAGTTCATTACCGAAAGAGCTCTGAAGACGGCATTGGCCAAGCAACTCAATATTAAGTTGATGCCGGTTGATTACATCGACTTCATTCCTCCGAACCTGACCGGATATATTCCGAAGGAATATGCCTGGAGACATAAGGTTTGTACTATTGGACGAACGAATGATCACCTATTGATCGTCATGGACGATCCCACTGATACTGTGGTTATCTCCGTCATTCATTTTTCAACAAAACTGCCGGTTACGGTCTCCACGGCCCCGCATGCTGTGATCGTTCAGATATTGCACCGTCTCTACGGTCCCCCCGATCAGTTTAGCCTGAAAAACCAACGCCCCATCAACCGATGAGACGATTCCTCTCTCATTGAAGAAAAACCCGCAACTCCGACGGGGTTCCTTCAGACACTTCCTTCAAGGGCGCATTGACAAGATAGTCCAAAGAACTGATTGGCGTTCACAGCCGTCTCTGTGAAGAGATATTTTCGACTGCAACTAGAGCGTGGTTCGCTCCGCAACGACCGCCGTGCCATAGGCCAGCACCTCGGTCACGCCGGGGGCGAGCTCGTTCGCATCATAGCGCATAGCGACGATGCCGTTGGCGCCGCGCTCGGCCGCGTGCTGGATCATGAGATTGAAGGCGTCCTGCCGGGATTGTTCGCAGAGATCGGTATAGAGGGTGATGTTGCCGCCGAAGAGGGTCTGTAGACTGGCGCCAAGGGTGCCGACAATGCTCCGCGATCGAACAACAATACCCCTGACAACACCAAGATTTTTGGCCAGGCGATAGCCCGGGAGCTCATTCGCAGTAGTGATAAGCTGCGGGTTGACGTTCGTCACACGTTTAATGAAATGAGCATTGCGAGCAGGATGGTGGAGCTTAGACGGACGTCAGCGTAATCGGATTTTCAGAATTCTGCCGTTCGCTTCTTCTCTCAACCTGCTGGAGGATATCCTTGGCCCTTCGCCGAGTCTGCTGGCTAATACTCACAACGTATCCACCCCGACCAGAATAGATGCATGGGGCATCAGCGACTTGACGGCAGATTTCCAGTAATTCCCCCACATGAAGCATCAGACGAGCTTGCCATCGGCAGGTGTTGTCCCCTATATCCGCTGTCTTCAACTGAGAGGACAGCAGATCCACCAGTTCGCCCTCATCTATGTGGATAGGTATCTTCATAGGAGCCCCCGGGTGAGTAAGGCGAAACGGTACCATTCCATCGCTCATAAAGTCAATTAATTAGGTGAAATAGCTCAACTCAATGCCATTTACAGACAAACACCTAATCTATTAATAAAGCTCAGAAATACGGCTTGAGTCGATGCTGGGGAACTCCCCCAAATATCCCATCCCCTCTTTAGCAGGTCACTCCAAAGCCGGTTCCGGTTTTCGTGCCGGTGATCGCAGGGCTGATGCTGGATCCTGGATTGTAACCACTGCTCTGCGCGATACCGTTCGAATTGAGCCCCACACCCGGGGTGATGCCCGATCCGAAATTTATGCCATTTCCGCCGATAATAGTCGTCCCCGGCGTG
>VBON01000330.1:0-1942 GCA_005877525.1 Nitrospirota bacterium | reverse complement strand
CAAAGAGGATCCTGTTCCTGGACCGGGCTGCGCGGGAGCTGAAGAAGCGGCATTGGGCGTTGCAAAAAGGAACGTAGTGTTTCTCTGCTGAGGAACATTCGTAAGTCCAGGATTGACGGCCGTTCCCGCATTGCTGAGACCATTGTTCCCGAGAGGACTGGTCAGCGGAGGGTTGGAGGCAATTCCGGGATTATTGCCGAGGTTCTGATAAGCGTTGGCTGCAGGAACGGTACCCGATCCGCCGACCGAGGACGTCTCGAATGCGAGGGGACAAGGAATCGTTTCTATCCCAGATGTCAGTTGTGCGTAAGCTATTGGGACCGCGCCGCACAATGCCGCGATCGTGAGCCAGGCACCATATCTATTCATCGCCCCTCCTCTTACTGCTGGTCCTGTCCAGAATTCCCGCACCACGCTGTACAATCCGCAGGATCGATTCTTCTCTATTTTGTGGCAATTTAGGGCGGAGGGCCATCCCTCAGAAGGATCAAACAGGGATTTAACTTTCCAATTTCTGCGGTGTCATATCCATGCAGAGAGTGAAATAAGGCTTTACAACCCGATAGGAGGTATCCATGTCGATCATTCATTCGAGAATCATGCCGGTGTTCGTGATGGGGGCTCTTTTGATAGGAGTTCCCGGACTTGTCTTTGCGGAACCAAATGAGGGGATGCACCGCGGCTACCGTTCCGAGCATCACCAAGGCACAACTGACAGGCACATGGTCAGCCATACCTTCCACAGCCTGCTTCGGCACGCCAAGGACTTGGGTCTTTCCGAACAGCAAGTCGAAAAACTGAAGTCCCTCATGACTGACTATAAGAAGGCTCGCATTCGAGACAAGGCCGAAGTGAAGTTGGCCGAGGTGGATTTCCAAAGGCTCGTCCATGATCAGAAAGCCGATATGGCGGCCATCGAGGATGCGGTGCGGAAGTCAGAAGCCGCGCGAAACAAATTGCGTTTAGACGGGATTAGGACACTCCGGGAGGCTTAAGCTACATTGACGCCCGAACAGCGAGAGAAGTGGCGCTCGAGCCGGACTGCCATGCATGCGGAATGGGAAGGCCATGGTGTACAGCAGCGGGAAGCTGGCAGCTAGCCGGGACAAACCTCTTCCGGTTGCGTGAGGAAAAGTAAGGTGGTACAAATCGGGATAGGACTAGGACATTGTCACCGGCTGTCTAGACAGCCGGTGACACAGGATCACTCATGAAAGCGCGCGCTAAATATGTCTCCACTCAAGTCCTGGTGCTCTTGCTCTCCGTGTCTGTTCTGTTCGCACAGGAGACGGTACCACTTGCACCTGCACCAATGCAGGCTAAGCCTGTATTTACACAGCAACAACTCGATCAAATGCTGGCGCCGGTCGCGTTGTATCCCGACTCGCTGCTGTCCCAGATTTTGATGGCCTCAACCTATCCGCTCGAGATCGTCGAGGCTGCCCGTTGGTCCAAGGCCAATCCCAATCTCAAAGGTGATGACGCCGTGAAGGCAGCCGAGCAAAATGGTTGGGATCCCAGCGTCACATCGCTTGTCGCATTTCCGCAGATCCTCACAATGATGGACAGTAACCTGTCCTGGACGGAAAGACTCGGCGATGCCTTTCTCGCTCAACAGCCACAGGTCATGGAAACGGTCCAGAATTTACGCCAGAGAGCCTATGCAGCGGGCAACCTCAGGTCAAATGACCAAGTGCGAGTGGACCAGCAGGGGCAGACCATCGTGATCGAGCCGCCCAACCCCCAGGTGGTCTATGTGCCCTACTATGATCCGAGGGTGGTCTATGGACCATGGTGGTGGCCGGAATACCCCCCGGTCTATTGGGGACCATGGCCCGGCTATTTTGTGCGGCCCGGCTTCGGAGTAGGTTTCGCCTGGGGTGTCGGCATTACGGTCGGGGCAGGTTTCTTTTTCGGCGCTTTTGACTGGCCTCATCGGCAC
>VBON01000329.1 GCA_005877525.1 Nitrospirota bacterium | reverse complement strand
GACAATGGTATAGTCTTTTCCCACAGCCTGAGCGAACTGAGCGAGCGGTCATTGAAAGATTACTACAGAGTCCTTGGGGTTGAGAAGGATGCTGCTATCCTTGAGATCAAGGCGGCATTCCGGCGCCTTGCCAAGGAGAACCATCCGGACCACCATCCCGGCGACAAGAAGGCCGAAGCTCGCTTTAAGGAGGTCAGTGAGGCCTATGGTGTGATCGGCGACGCGGCCGCCAAGGAGGATTACGACCGGATCCGATTCGGAGGTCATGGGACCTTCGGCCCGAAAGAGAAGCCAGTCAATCCCGAGATCTATGTCAGTCAAATACTGGAGAAGCTGTACGAGGCCGGGCATGGCGACATTCAGGGATATTTGCTGAATAACATCGCGAAGCTCAGGGAGGAGATCGAAGTGGTCCGCCGGCTGACCAAAGAGAAAATAGGCTACGATGCCTTCAAGCCTCAAATCGTCATGGACCACGCGCCTGAGGCGTTTTCCGGTTGGATCGACGAGGAGATGGAGGTGCGTCGCAGCAAGATCATTCACGTGGCGTTGTTCAACCTGCTCAAACAGGGGGCAGCCGACCCCAAGCGGGAGCAGGACGTCGATCGCCTGAAGCGGCGTCTGGAAAATACTTGGGAGGAAGGGCAGAAAGCAGGTTATCGCGATGCCTTGGAACTCTTCTATCAACGAAATAAATGATGAGACAGAGCACGGACAATCGAGCGCCTGTCCTCGTGCCATCGGCTTTGGCGCAGAAATTGTTAGCCTTCTATAATTATCCGGATCCGCGGCGTCGGGGTCGGACGATCCGCGGCTACGATCGGCCTCATGCGCTGCGAACGGCTCGGATGTGCGCAACGGTCGCGCGGCGGCTCGGGCATCCCGATGCACGTCTCTACAGTTATCAAATCGCCTGCCTGTTGCACGATCTCGGACGAGCAGGACTCGATCAGAAGCTATTCGGGACGATTTGGTCGTGGGCGCGGCGACAGGGAATCCCGTCCCGGCCCCGGGAGTGGCGGGCGGTTCATCCACAGACCCGTTACGGCCGGGAAACCGAAGCCTTCCTGGCGCGATACCACGATGAACTCGCTCAACTCAGGATTCCTATTGACCCCTGGACACGCGAACAGGTTGAAATGCGCCTGGGCTACGCACGCCGCTTGGCGCGCCAATTGCGGGATGTGAAGCCGAAGCTTGCCGCCCTCGGCGTCAAATGGATGCCATGGATGCAGCGCGTGATGCTGTACTACTACTATCCTGAGAAACTCAAAACTGCGCCCGCCTGGGTTCGCGAGTTGGCCGAGGTGCTGGTGGCGTGCGAACAGTTCGAGGCGTATAGCAACCGCGAGCGCGGCCGCGACTACTACACGCGCAACAAGGAGCAACTGTCCGAGGCCTTCGCCTACCTCGAAAAATTGCGCGGGGAGCAGATTCTGAGCGACAGGGTGCTCCAAGCCCTGTGCCAATCCGCGGCAGAAGGCGACTTCGATCGGATCCTGACAGAAGCGCGTGGCGTCGCGCTATCCTCGGCAGAGACGAAGTAT
>VBON01000035.1 GCA_005877525.1 Nitrospirota bacterium | reverse complement strand
GGGTCACAACCAGCAGCGTAGCCCGCCCCAGGGCGGACAACCCCTCCCGGAGTCGACCTCGGGGAAGCAAATAGCCGTTTCCGAACGGAGCGGTGGCATCGAGGAGCAGAACATCAACATTGCGTTTCAACGCGAGATGTTGAAACCCATCGTCCAGGATGAGGGTGTCCACAGCGAACCGATCAAGCAGGTACCGCCCGGCGGCATAGCGGTTCACGCCGACCGCCACCGGCACCTCCGGACAGCGCTCGGCGATCAAGAACGGTTCATCGCCGGTCTTCGCGGGGTTGCCCCGAACTGACTGCCCATCCGACACTTCAAAAACACCCTCTGCGGCCCGTCGTCCATACCCACGACTAATGACGCCCGCCCGGCGGCCTCTCTCTCGCAAAGCATTGGCCAAAGCGATCACAACGGGGGTCTTGCCGGTCCCTCCTACAGTAAGATTCCCAATGCTAATCACCTTCACGGGAAGCGCGCGCTGCTCCAAGAGGCCTGTCGCGTACAACCGTTCCCTCATGAGCATACCAAGTCCATACAGATGCGAAAGCGGGACCAACGGCAGGAGGGCCCATCCCCACAGTGTCTGGGTATTCACCGAGAGCAAGCGCTCCATCTTCCGTGAGACGGAGTCAGTGCCGGCGAAGAAGCGGAGTAAGGAGGTCTGCATCTTTTGCCACCGTCCCCTGATTGGCTCGCACGAGCTGCTGGGCCGCCCGGCCCATCCGTTGAAGCTGTGCGCGATCCTTCAGAAGCCGCGCGAAGGGCACCGCCATTTCCGCGCCATCCCGAATCCGAATAGCTGCCCCCTGCGACACCAGCAAATCGGCGACCTCCGCGAAGTGATCCATGTGCGGGCCGAAGACCATTGCTTTTCCCGATATTGCAGGCTCCAACGGGCTATGGCCCCCGATTGGCACGAGGCTGCCTCCGACAAATACGAGGGTCGCCTGTCGATAGAGCGCCGCCAACTCTCCGCGCGTGTCCAAAAGAACGACGCGAGGACCCCGCGGAGCCACCGCCTGCCGCTCGAGGGCCGTTCTTCTGAACACGGCAAACCCCCGGGCGCGAGCCATCGCCTCTACGGCTGCCGCCCGCTCGATATGGCGGGGGGCGACTATGAGAACGAGGCTTGGCGCAATATCCAGCAGGCGCCGATAGCAGTCTAGCACGGCCTCCTCCTCAACGGGATGCGTGCTGCCGGCCACGAATAGCTCCTCGTGGGTCTGAATTCCAAGGTGGATCGCGTCCGCCGAGAATTCGAAGGACTTCTGATCGAACTTGAGATTTCCGGTCCGGACGACCCGGCCCGGATCGGCGCCGAGAGCCAGGATGCGCTCCACATCGCGGTCGGTCTGCATGAGACACAGTGAGAATGTCCTCATGATTCGCGCAAAAAAAGGCCGCAGCCATAAATAGCCCCGAAACGAATCGGTCGAGAGTCGCCCATTCACCAGTGCGCAGGGGATCCCGCGGGCCGCAACGGCGGTCAAGAAGTTCGGCCACAACTCCGTCTCGACGATCAGGACGAGTTGCGGACGAATCGTATCCAAGACTTTTCGCACGACGAACGGGAAATCCAGCGGGAAATAGATATGGCGGGCTAGACCTTCGAGCCGACGCGTAACGGTCTCCTTCCCGGTCTGGGTCACGGTAGAGACAACTAGACGCAGATGCGGAGCGCGAGCCTTGAGCTCTTGTACAAGCGGGACCACCGCGTTGACTTCTCCCATCGATACCGCATGCACCCACACGGTCTGCCCGTCCAGGCACTCTTCGGTGAGCCTTGTCGGCAACCATCCCAAGCGTTGCGTCAGTCCTTGACGGCAGCGCCTCTTCGCCAAGAGAATCCCGAGAATAATTGGGGAAGCCAGCGCCAGCGCAATGTTATATGCGCCAAACATGAGACGAGCGACGAAATCACGCGCCCTGGGCGGCTCTTCCGCGGCCCCCACAAGAAGATCCGCGGCGTCTCCCATCTGATTCAGCGTAGTTTCCAGTTCCATCCTCTTCGCCTCGATCTGATCGCTGTCGGCCTCGTGCGAAACCCATATCGGGTTGCCCCAGACGAAGCAAGAGCGACTGAATGGCATCGGCATTTCAAAGCGATCCCAGCTTGCAAAGAGTTTTTTTTTGAGGCGGCAAAGGTGAGCGGGAGGATCGGAAGCCCCGTGAGCTTCGCAAGTACGATCACCCCGGACTGGGCCTGACACCGAGGCCCGCGAGGGCCATCGGGCGTCACGACCAGATCCACGCCTGCGCGTCCGGCCCGCACCAACTCTCGGAGGGCTTGGCTTCCCCCGCGCGTTGTGGACCCTCGCACCGCGCCAAAGCCGAACCAGGTGAGAATACGGGCGATCAATTCTCCGTCGCGATGCGAGCTAATGAAAATCTTCACGCGCGATCCCTTGTACGCCAAGGGCATCATCAGTTGACGGCTGTGCCAGAACGCGATGATAACATTCTTGCCTTCGGCCCACCGCGCTTCGACTCTTTCCGGATACAGCGTTCGCATCCGTAACGTCGCGGCAAGCAATCGAATGACCGCGTACCCCAACGGGGGCAACAGCCGCAGCCTGAGCCGGCTAAAGGGCTTCATTGAGCGGACTCTTCCACGGCGTCATCCTGGAACTGCATCTGATATAACCGGCTGTAGGCCCCATTGGCAGCGAGAAGAGCCTCGTGCCTGCCGATTTCAACGACGCGTCCGCGCTCGAGCACCACGATCCGATCCGCCCTTTGGACGGTTGAGAGCCGGTGCGCGATGACAAAGGTGGTACGTCCTTGCATGAGATTGGCCAAGGCCATTTGCACCATGCGTTCGGATTCCATATCCAGCGAGGAGGTGGCTTCATCGAGAATGAGAATGGGGGGGTTGCGCAGCAATGCCCGGGCGATGGCCAGACGTTGCCGTTCCCCCCCGGAAAGCTTCACCCCGTTTTCCCCGATAAGAGTCTCGTAACCATTCGGAAGCCGTATGATGAAGTCATGCGCAAAGGCGGCCTTTGCCGCCTCGATGACCGCGTCGGCGGTGGCTGCGTCATTTCCGTATGCAATATTATTGTGGACCGTATCGTCAAACAGCAGGGTCTCCTGCGACACAATTCCGATACGGTCCCGCAAGGCCGACAACCGGATCTCGCGAAGGTCCACACCGTCGATCAGAATCGCTCCGCGGCTTGGTTCATAGAACCGTGGAATGAGGTTCACCAGCGACGTCTTCCCAGCCCCGCTGCTTCCGACCAGTGCGAGAAGCTCGCCTGCGCGAATCTCAAGCGTGATCTCATCGAGCGCCGGCACATCGGCGCCGTCGTATTGAAATGAGACCCCTCGCAGCTCAATACCTGTCTTCACACCGTTGAATCCCGCTACACCGGTATCCAATACGGCTTCGGTGGGCACATCCAGCACGCTAAAGACTCGTTCCGCCGCGGAGAGCGCCTGTTGGATCGTGTTGTTCGAGGAGGCCAAGCGCTTAATCGGCGTATACATCAGAAACACAGCCGTCAGAAAAGAGAAAAAGGTGCCGGGACTCATTGAGCCATGGATCACCTGCGAGCCTCCGTACCATATAATGCCCGCGACGCCGATCACGCCGACGGCTTCAAGAACCGGGGACGTGATGGCGGACACCTGCGTCGACTTCATGTTGGTGCGAAAGTAGGCTTCATTGAAGCGGGCGAATCGCTGGGACTCAGCCGTTTCCCGGCAAAAGCCCTTGACGATGCGGATGCCGGTCAGCGTCTCCTGTAACGCCGTAGACATGTCGGCGGTCCGCTCCTGGCCGCTGGAGGCAATGTGACGCAGGCGATTTCCGAAGCGGATCATTGGATAGACCGAGAGAGGGATCGCTACGATAGCAAGCAGCGCCAACTGCCACTGCTGATAAAAGATAATGCCCATTAGGACCACGAAGGTGAGACTTTGCTGAAAGAGATCCTTCAACACGCCCGAGACCGCATTTTGAATCCAGTTCACGTCATTGATCACACGCGACATCATGCGACTCGAAGGGTTCTTCAGATGAAAACTGACCGGCAGGCGCATCAAGTGGCCAAAGAGCTGCTGTCGGATGTCCGTGACCACGCGGCTGCCGACGTAGATCATCAGATAGGTCTGGCCGTAGGCGGCGAGGCCTTTAAGCACCGAGACCAGAATGAGCACAACCGGCAGCAATAACAGCCAGGTGACATTCTTATTGATGAAGACTTCATCGAGAGCGGGCTTCACCAGCCAGGCGTAGGTGCCGGTGAGTCCGGCGACGATGCCCGAGCACACCCCGGCCGCAATTAAACGGCCCCAGTAGGGCCGCATGTAGTGCAGGAGGCGCAGATAGGTCCGCATCAGGTGCGGGCCTCCTCGGACATGAGCACCTTGAGAATGGCGTCTGCAGCGCGTCTGGAGGCTCCCGGCGCACCGAGACGGGACCGCACCTTGGCCATCTCGCTCCGCATGTTCTGCCGGTAGCTGTCGTCGTTCAGAATTCGCTGAGCCTCCGCGGCCAGCCGTTCGGGGGTGGCCTGAGTCTGGATCAGCTCAGCAATAAACTGACGGCCCGCGATCAGGTTGGGAAGGCCGATGCACGCCATGGTCGGCGTCTCCGGCCAGCAGATACGACGGGCTGCCATAGCGGCTGATGTTCCGCTTAGCAGGCGCGCGATCAGGTAGCCCATCCACGGCATCTTATAGACAATGACCATCGGAGTGCCAATAATAGCGGCTTGCAACGTGGCGGTGCCCGAGGCGACAAATAACAGATTGGACGCCGCCATGACCCCAGTCGGATCTCCGGTGATCTGCCGGACATCTACTCCCGCCTGATCACAGAGGCGTTTGATCTCGTCGCGGTCCACGGTCTCGGCGACCGCCAGTATGATGTTCGAGGGGCCTATGGCGGGCGCCAGCTTTTGCACGGCACCGAGCATCAGCGGCAACAAAGCTCGGATTTCACCCATACGACTTCCCGGCAATAGACCCAGGACCAGACCCTGGGGCGGCAGGCTGTACGTCGCCCGGATCCGATCGCGATCATAGTTGGGCGCCATCTCATCCAGGAGCGGGTGCCCCACAAAGGTGCACGGGACCGCAGCTTGCCGATAGAGCTCCTCTTCGAACGGCAGAATGACCACGGCATGGTCCACGCGCCGCCGCATCCAGTTCATTCGACCCGGCCGCCAGGCCCACAGCTGAGGGGCGATATAATAGACCACGCGGCTGCCTATACTCTTCGCGATACGGGCGAAATGGAAATTTAGTCCAGGCTGATCGATCAACACGACGAGGTCGAAGGCTTCGCTGCGCAGACAGCGTCGAAGCGCGAGGACCCGCTTTGCCAGCACTCCTAGCGCCCTCGGGCCGATGAGCCCGATGACGTCCAGTTGGGCAATGCCGTCCAGCAACCTGACGCCCGCCGCCCGCATGCGCGCGCCGCCCACCCCTAAAATGGACAGGCTCGGGTCCAGCGCCTTGAGGGCCTGCGCCAGATGCGCGCCATGGAGGTCCCCTGACGCTTCACCGGTAATGATAAGAATACGTTTCGTCTCTGCTCCCATCGTCATGCCACCCCGCCCCGTTTGATCTGAGCCATAATCCTCTCAGCCAATCGGAGCGCCGCGACCCCATCGTTTCCCGAAACCAGAGGCGGCGTGCGTTGCCTCACGGATTCCAGAAAAGCCTGCAGTTCAAGCTTGAGCGCTTCTTGCCGATCCCCGCGTATAAGCTCGGCAATGATTTTCGTGTCCCCTTCCGGCCCGATGATGCGCCGGCCGATTCTCGCGGTCTGCTCGAGCAGATCGACGACGAGAAAACTTTCCGGCTCATAGAAGCGCAGTTCCCGGACCTTTGCCTCCGCCACCCGGCTGGCGCTGAAGATCGCCGTACAGCCGGTGTCGAACAGAACCCGGGCGTGAGCCACGTCGGTCGTCGATGACACGAGCGACACGCCCTGCGCTTCGACGGTTTGCACCTCGGACCCAAGGACGGACATTACAATATCGAGATCGTGGATCATTAAATCCAGCACGACGTCGACATCCGCTCCACGCGGCGTGAACGGAGCCCACCTCCGGCACTCGATCAACCGCGGGCCTTTGATGGCGCCGAGGCCCGCCCGTAAGGCAGAATTGAACCGCTCGATATGCCCGACCTGAAGAATTACCTTCTGCGCTTCCGCAATCTCGACCAGATCCTGCGCGTCTTCAAGGGTCGCCGTCATCGGCTTTTCAACCAGCACGTGAACGCCGCCTTCCAGGCACTTTCTGGCGATCCGATGATGAAGCGGCGTGGGAACAGCGATGCTGACCGCATCAACCTGACCGAACAGATCCTGAAAATGCGCGAGGGCCCGGCAGCGATGCTTGGCGGCAATGGCATGCGCACGGCCGTCGTCTGTATCGACGACCGCAACGAGGTCCGCCTCCGGGATGTCGGCGTAGAGCCGGGCATGGTGCTGCCCTAATGATCCCACGCCGATGACGCCGACCCTTATCGGACCCATCGCGCCCCGTTCTCCCCGTTTCTCATGACTCATTGCCGTTCTCAGGTTCTCCTTGAATATTGGGCGCTTCGTGTTTGATGCCTACAACCGCAATCCCGGCCTTATCCGCCATGGCAATCGCTTCGGCTCGGTCTAAAAACAGCGCCCTTCCGGCTTCAACCGCCAATACAGAGGCGCCGCTCTCCACCATCACCTCAATCGTCCCCGTCCCTACCGTGGGAAGATCAAACCGGAGGTCCTGTTGAGGCTTGAATCGCTTCACCACGACAGCGCCACCCTTCGCCAATGCTCCACCTCGCCGAATGGCCTGATCGGTGCCTTCCACCGCTTCGACCGCCACGACCACGCGATCCTTCACAACAACGCATTGCCCGATATCCAGTTTGCCGATGGCTTGGGCCACCTCCCAACCGAAGTTAATGTCCCGCCATTCGGTCTGCGTGGGCGATCGGCGCGCGAGCATTCCCTCTTCTACCAACAAGCCCTCCAACCCGAAGGTCGATTCCCGGATTCGGATCCCTTCATCTTCCAACTCCGCAGCAATAGCCCGCAAAATCATGTCATCCTTGCGGACAGTCAGGCGGCGCATGAGGGCGAGCGCGCGAAAGTCCGGACGGACGTTCGCAAACAGATGTGTCTTCTTGACACCGCCAACCATGACGGCCTGACCCACCCCGTCCCGCTTGAAGGCTTTGATCAGTTTCCCGAGCTGGCCGAGGGAGATCCAGTGAATCCGGTCAACGCATTGCTCCAGCGCCGCTTCTGTCTCGCCGGTCAGCGCGACGGCCGACACGCGGTATCCCAGCCGCCGGGCATTCTCAGCAAATAGTTTGGGGAAACGCCCGTTGCCTGCGATCAGCCCAATCCATTCTCCCGCCGGTGATCCGCCACTGGCTCGCTCGGGTGCAGGGGGGCTGGGAGGCGCGGCGTCGGTCATTCATCCTCGCGTTCGTCCATGCCTTTGCAGACACCTCGCTTTGTGCTGTCGATGAAGGCGAGAAGTTCCCGCACATCTTTGGAATCGTCAAATTCATCTCGAACCTGCTTGACGGCGTCGGCAAAGCGGAGTTTCGATCGAAACAAGGCGCGATAGACGCGCTTGAGCAGACGGATGCGATCCTCGGAGAAGCCATGGCGTTTCAATCCGATGATGTTCACACCGTACAGGCACGCGCGATACCCACCGGCCGCCCGCATGAACGGCGGCACGTCCTGACCCAGCGCCGAACACCCGCCGACCATGCTGTAGGGACCCAACCGTACATACTGATGAATGCCCGAAAGCCCGCCGACGATCGCGTGATCCCCAATCGTGATGTGCCCAGCGAGGGTCGCCGCATTCGCCATGACGACATGGCTTCCGAGGTGGCAATCGTGGGCGATATGGACATAAGCCATCAATACGTTGTGATCGCCGAGGCTCGTCACGCCCCCTCCAAAAGTCGTCGCCCGGTTGACCGTCACGTATTCACGGAGAATGTTGTGATTGCCGATCCGGACGAGGGTTTTTTCCCCCTTATATTGGAGATGCTGAGGGGGCGCGCCCAGCGAGACGAACGAATGGATCTGGCAGTCCTCTCCAATGTCCGTCCACCCTTCAATGACGACGTGCGCGTCAATACGGCTCCCCTGTCCAATACGCACGTGCTCTCCGATAATGCTATAGGCTCCCACCGTCGGCCAGCTCGGCCTTCCCATGCACAATAGCCGTAGGATGCACGCGGCGCTTGCTCATGGTTCGCCCTCCGGCGCAGAGATGCCGTCCGTGATCATCGCCATGAGTTCCGCTTCGCATACCAGGATCTTTTCAACGTGTGCCTCGCCTCGCATCTTCCAGTAGGGATAACGCGCCCGCACGACGTCCACCACAAAACGAAGTTGGTCGCCCGGTTCCACCGGTTTTCGAAACTTGGCCTTGTCGATCCCCATGAAGTAGACGAGATTCGTCGTGCCTTCCTTCGAAGGCTTGGCGGACTTAAAGGCGAGAATTCCCCCCACCTGCGCCATGGCCTCGATAATCAGGACGCCTGGCATGATCGGCCGTCCCGGGAAATGGCCCTGAAAGAACGGTTCATTGATCGTAACGCTTTTGAGTCCGACCACGCGCTTACCCACTTCCAGATCCTCGATCCGATCGACCAGGAGGAATGGATACCG
>VBON01000034.1:9005-9202 GCA_005877525.1 Nitrospirota bacterium | reverse complement strand
CAGAATAATCAGCAATACGCCGGCGTAGTTCACCGGAAGCGTCTGGAGCGAATAGAAGGCCAGAATCAGGCTGATGGCGCCGACGATCCCAGGAAGGATGGCCCCGGGGTTGTAGAGCTCCGCCAGCAGGCCGATGGTCCCGAGGGTCATCAAGATAAACGCAATATTGGGGTCACTCAAGGCCTTCAGGGCTTCTA
>VBON01000034.1:0-8921 GCA_005877525.1 Nitrospirota bacterium | reverse complement strand
CTGACGACCGTCCACAGCGGCCAGAAGAGAAGGAACATCGTCCGCAATCAGATCGATTACCTTCAACCCCAATGCTTCTTTCTCCGTCACCGAAACGCTCTTTCTAACCGCCTCTTCGGCCCATTTGATGTTCCGCCCACGCTTCTCTGCGATTGATTTAATGTACGCCGCCGCGTCGTTCTCGACCTTCTCCTTCATCACGGCATCCATCTCCCCACCTCCCATGGCCACGGGATGCGCCGCACCCACATTCGTACTCGGCGCCATGGCAGCAATGTGTGCAGCGTAGAGGATGAAGACCCCTGCCGAGGCCGCCCGACCGCCGCTCGGAGCGACGTAGACGATAACAGGCACTGGGGACGAGGTAATGTCCTTAATGATCAGCCGCATGGAGGTATCCAATCCTCCCGGTGTGTCCAAGCGAATGACGACGGCTGCCGCCGTGCCTTCCTGCGCCTCGGTCAGCACATGATTAATGTACTCAGCGGCAACGGGATTGATAACGCCTTCATAGGTGGCGATATAGACCAACTCAGAGCCAACACTCGAGGACGCGGGTAAGGGCAGAAGCAGCAAGCTGAGCAGTAGGAGTGAAAGGCCGGAGAAGATGCGCCTGGACCGGTCACTCCGGCGATTTTTCTGCATAAATTTACTCAATTCACGGTTATCCTAATCTCCCCCCCCTACCCTGTCAAGAAATGCGCGGGAGGCGCAGTCAGCGCATACGTCGACAACGGCCGCGTTTCCCATCACACCCGCTCAGCTCTGGTCATTGACCCATTGCAGTTGCGGAGCAATAGGTGCCCCGACCGCCCCTTTTCCCCCAGGTCCGCAGAGGCGCGTCCTTTTCCCAATTGACTTCAACGTAGACGGAACCTATGATGAGCTTCGCTCCTGCGTGAGAACTCCAGTGACCCTTCCGGAACTTGCCCTCGATTTGAAAGACTGCCGGCGCTGCCGCCTGGCCTCGGGCCGCACTCAGGTCGTCTTCGGCGTCGGGAACCCTCACGCAACCATTATGTTCGTCGGAGAGGCCCCCGGATTCTATGAAGATCGCCAGGGCGAGCCGTTTGTAGGCGCCGCCGGCCGCCTGTTGAACGAACTGCTCGAAGCCGTGGGCCTTTCTCGAGCCGACGTCTATATCGCGAACGTCATCAAATGCCGCCCGCCCGACAACCGCGATCCGCTACCGGATGAAGTCGACACCTGCAAGCCGTTCTTGTTTCAACAGATTGAGCTGATTAAACCAAAGGTGGTATGCACCCTCGGCAACTTTGCGATTCAAACTCTATGTGGCAAAAAGATCGGCATCATGAAGGTGCGCGGGCAGGTCTTCCAAGTCCAGGAGTTTTTCGTCTTCCCCATGCTGCATCCCGCGGCTGCCTTGCATCAAGGCAATCTCAACGAGCCGCTGCGTGAGGACTTTCGAAAACTCAAGGCATTTCTCGATCGCCCCCAAGAACCGGCCGCCACGGTCGAGCAAATGAACCTCTTCGGATAGTTGTCCATTTCCCATGGGACAAGTCTTGTTTCATTTGGCTTTTCCGGTAACCGATCTGGAAGACGCAAAACGGTTTTATGTAGACGGCTTGGGCTGCTCCCTGGGCCGCATGTCGAACTCGGCGATCACGCTCAATCTGAACGGCAACCAACTGGTCGGCCATCTCACAAAGAAGCAGAGCGAATCACCCAAGAGCATCTATCCGCGCCACTTTGGCCTGGTGTTCGTATCGGAGGAGGATTGGCAGGCGATGGCGGACCGGGCGCGCCAAAAGGGGCTACGCTTCTATCAGGAGGCCCGACACCGCTACCCAGGGACGCGCCTTGAGCATGCCACGTTTTTCCTGGAAGATCCCTTCCATAACCTTCTTGAATTCAAGCACTATAAGTACGAGTCCGCAATCTTCGGTGAGCAACACATGCCTCAGGTAGGAGATGTCGAGGCAGGTGACTAGACTTCTTCTATCGCATTCCGTTTCCGATAAGGTTTACTCACTCATCTTGAAGTTTGCCGCGTAGTACCGAATCAGGTCGCCGAGCGAAATAAGCCCCACGATTTTTCCTTCCTCGTTCACGGCCAGATGTCGAATGCCCTTGCCTTTCATCAGGGCGCGAGCTTCTTCCACCAGTCGGTGGCTGTCAATGGTAATGATAGGGCTGCTCATCAACGATTGGACTCGGTCCTTTTCCGGATTGACACCTTGAGCTAAACCTTTTCGGGCCAGGTCGGTATCGGTCAGAATCCCGATGTATTGGCCGCCTCCAAGGACCAGCAATGAGCCGACATTGTGCTTGCCCATCAACCGGCTCGCCTCCCGCAAGGTCGCATCGGCCGCGACGGTGCGGATCTCCCGGCTCATGAGATCGCCAACTGCGGAAAGCAATTTTTCTTCAAGATCGTCTGAGTCTGGCATGGTCATCCTCCAATGAATAAATCCCTGTCTTCGAGTCTGGAAAGGTCGCTAGAGCACGCCGCAGCAATCTCCTAAGTTATAGGCCCACGGCCCCCACTTCCGGCCACAACCATGACACCGCTTTTCCGATGCCGAAGCCAATGCCGGCGGCGAGCGATCCCAGGAACACCACCTCGAGGCCGCTTTTCAACCACGGCTGCTGAGTCAGCGCTGTCTTCGCCACCCCGACAAGAAACAGGGCAACCAGCGAAACGATGACGGCCATTTTGAGTGCCGCCAACGGCTGTTGCATGAACATGTAGGGCAGCAGCGGCGGGATTCCGCCGACCACAAATGCGATGCTCATCAACCATCCGATCGTGATCGGATTGACGTTCTCTTCGAGAATGCCGAGTTCTTCCCGCATCATGAAGCGTACCCACAGATCCTTATTGGAAGTGATCCGCCGCACGATCATCTCCACCTCGTCCGGCAGGAAGCCCATCTGCGCGAAGATGTCCCGAATCTCCTTGCGTTCATCCTCGGGGACCTCCTCGATCTCCCGATGCTCGCGAGCCTTCTCGCTTTCGAAAAACTCACGCTGCGATTTACTGGCCAGATACGCGCCAAGGCCCATGGCCAGCGCGCCGGCCACGACCGAGGCGATGCCGGCCAAGAGGACCAGATGCCCCTGCATGAGGGCCCCCGTCGCTCCGGCCACAAACCCCATGGTGGAGACCAACCCATCGTTGACCCCGAACATAACCTCTCGGATGAATCGACCTTGCGGGCTATGCCAATCTTCGGAATGGAATGGGGGGTGAAAGCGCCGGGCCTTTGGCACGGTTACCTAATCGCCCCCGACCGTCATCTCAGCGATCTTTACCGTCGGGCTCGCGACTCTTCCCCGAAAGACGAGATCGTTCCCGACGGTCTCGACCCCCAGCCACATATCTTTTAAGTTGCCGGCGATAGTGATTTCTTCCACGGGATACGCCAGCTCGCCGTTTTCGATCCAGAATCCCACCGCGCCGCGCGAATAGTCGCCCGTCACAAGATTGATTCCAAAGCCGATCAATTCCGTGACGTAGAGTCCCCGCTTTACGGATCCGATGATTTGGTCGGGGGTAGCCGAGCCGGGTGCCAGATAGAAGTTGGTCGCGCCCGCAGACGACGCCTCGCCCACGCTGCGCGACGCGTTTCCTGTGGACGAAAGCTTGAGTTTCCGACCGGCGTAGGTGTCCAACAGGTACGATTTCAATATGCCGCGCTCGACCACCACGGTCTTGCGCGTGGGAAGGCCCTCGCCATCGAATGGCTTCGACCCCAGACCACCCGGGATGCGGCCGTCATCCACAATCGTGATGTTGTCTGCCGCAATCTTTTCGCCCAATCGGCCAATCAGATAGGAGGCGCCTTTGTAGATCGCATAGCCGTTCACGGCGCTGCAAAGGTTTCCCAGAAAGCTGCCCGCCATTTCCGGATCGAACACGATCGGCACGCGGCACGTGGCGACCTTTCGCGCTCCAAGCCGGCGGACTGTTCGATGTCCCGCTTCCCGACCGATCGCTTCCGGCGCATCCAATTGGGACACCTTGCGTCCGACCGAATACCAGTAATCGCGCTGCATCAGGCCGTTCTCAATGGCGATGGGAGATACCGAACAGGAGAAGTTCGAGCTTTGAAACTCGCCGTAAAACCGGTGACTGTTGGCAAAAACCATGCGCCCGGCGAAGGAGCCGAACTCGGCTCCCTCCGAATTCTTCAGGCGCGCGTCCACCTCTAACGCGGCACGCTCGGCACGGGTGGCCCGGTCAATCATCTGATCCATTGAAACGGCGCTGGAATCGAAGAGATCGAGATCGGGCCGCACGGCGGCCAGGCTGGTCGGCTCGGGAAGACCGCTGTCGGGATCTTCCACGATCGCCTCGGCCAATGCACAGGTGGTGGCGACCAGTTCATCCACAGCGGGAGGCGAGAAATCCGACGTGGAGCCTCCCGCCGAGCGCCGGCCAAAATAGACTCGAAGCCCCAGTCGCTTCTCCTGGGCCTTGGACAGTTTGTCGACCGCGGACAGGCGAACCTGCACGGACGCAGAATCGCCCTCCACTGCAACCACATCGACAGCGCTCGCGCCTTTCCTTTTCGCCCTTGCGATCAGGTCCGCGGTAAAATTCTGATCAATCCGCATTACCCGACCTCTGTCCCTCCAACAGTGATCTCATCGACCTTAATGGTCGGCAACCCTACGCCCACCGGGACGGATTGCCCATCCTTCCCGCAGGTCCCGATGCCTTCATCCAATCGCATATCGTTTCCCACCAGTGACACCTTCTTGAGGATCTCGGGCCCGCTCCCTATCAAGGTCGCGCCTTTCACCGGTCGGGTGACCTTTCCGTCCTCGATCAAATACGCCTCGCTGGTCGAGAACACAAACTTGCCGTTCGTGATGTCTACCTGTCCGCCGCCGAATGACACGGCATAGAGCCCATGCTTGACGGAACGAATGATGTCATGCGGATCCGACTGACCGGGCAACATGAAGGTGTTAGTCATCCGGGGCATCGGGATGCATTGGAAACTTTCCCGGCGGCCGTTGCCGGTCAGAGGAATCCCCATCAGGCGCGCATTCAGCTTGTCGGTAATATATCCCCGCAGGATGCCCCCTTCGATCAATACCGTCCGGCTGGTCGGCGTGCCCTCGTCATCCACATTTAAGGACCCGCGCCGAAACGGGAGGGTACCATCATCCACGATCGTGCAGAGCTCTGAGGCGACCCGCTGGCCCACGCGGTCGGAAAATGCCGAGGTCTTTTTGCGATTGAAGTCAGCTTCCAGCCCATGCCCGATCGCTTCGTGCAAGAGAATGCCCGGCCACCCCGCACCCAGGACCACTGTCATCGGCCCGGCGGGGGCGTCTCCGGCGCTCAGGTTGAGGATCGCCTGCCGCGCCGCCTCCTGGGTGTAATGTTCCCATCGACCTTCCTCAAAGAAGAATCCGAACTCGGCGCGGCCGCCACCGCCATACGACCCCACCTGCCGTTGGCCCTTTTCCTCCGCAATGCAGGTGATTTGCAAACGTGACAGCGGCTGCAGATCGCCGACAAGCTCTCCCTGAGAGTTCGCGACCATCACCATTTTATATTCCGTCGAGAAGGACGCCATGACATTTTTAATGCGAGGATCGTAGGCCCGGGCCAGCGCATCGATTTTTTGCAGCAGGGAGACTTTCTCTTTGGTAGCGACCTCGGTGGCGGGTTGGCCTACCGGGTAGAGGTCCCGTGACGGCCGACCCACGGAGATGGCGGGCACCTGTCCCTCGCCTGCCGGAGAGCGCGCAATGTATCGCGCCGTATCCGCCGCCTGCTCCAATTGACGAACACTGATCTCATCGCTATAGGCATAGCCGGTCTTCTCACCGGCCGTGGCGCGCACGCCGACTCCTTGCGAGATGCTCTTCGATGCCCGTTTGACAAGACTTTCTTCCATCGAGACCGACTCCGCCACGGTATGCTCAAAATACAAATCGGCATAGTCCACGTCGCGGACTTTGACTTTGCCCATCACAGCCTGCACCTCACGACTAGTGATGCCGAACTCTTCGAGATATTCTTTTTTAGCGCCCTTTTCGTTTTCCATAGCAGATCTCACTTTTGGAGGTTCGCCCGTCCTTTGTAAGGAGGGGTCAGCGGAGGTAGATTTCACAAGTTCTACCCCACAATCCTTCCCCAAGGGGGAGGATTACTATCTTACACCTTCTTGCGCTTGCGCATCTCCTCTTCGAAGGCCTTCCGATAGAGGGTCTCCCACTCGGCAGAACCCTCAGCCAACGGCTTGGAGTAGGTGGCTAGCCGACGCCGCACGACCACGTCCACATCACTTTCAACCCTCAATTCATCGACCAAAAGCCGTTTAATCTCACGCAGTACCACCGGCTCTTCGACCTTGAGACGGGCACGCTCCGGCGTTTTCAAATGATTCAGGATGAGATGAGAAAGATGAGTGATCTTCTCTTCGCTGAGAACCATTAGAGGATCACGTCCCCTTTCTTGATGAGCTGTTTTTTGATCATCTGGAACAGCTGGTGCTCGTTGAGCTTGCCACTGGCGATCTCGGTCTCATACTTTCGCATCAATTCCTTTGCTTCCGCATTGATGCGATCCTCCACCCTCAGCTCGTCCGTCATCACCTGCGCAAGCGAGGTTGCCAATGCCTTTCGCTCAAGCATCGGTTCGAGCATGCGTAACGCGATCAACTTCTCCACGAGAAGGCTGGCCAGACCTGCCACGCGCTCCGGTGAGAGCTTCATGCCTTTTATTTCCTCCCGCCCCAGGCGCGCTGACGGCTCCTACAAGAATTCTCACCGGTAAACGACTGCTCGCTCATGACTCTCCCGGCAATACTCAGCCTCAGTCTTCGCGCAGGAAGCCATATACGCAAGGAATCGAGCTGTTCGACGCACCGAGAAGAACCCTATTTCAGCTTGTTTTCGCATGAAAAGCAAGGCTAGAATAGTTCGTGGTCGTCCTGCCGGCGCTCAGATTCTTTTCACATATTGCGATCGCAAGCAATCTCGTCGTCCTCTTAGCCTTCGCGGCGGTGCCATCCCTCGCTGAAACCTATCGCTGGACCGATAAGGACGGCAACGTCGGGTATGCGGACAGTCTCCAGAAAGTCCCGTCGCAATATCGTGAAGCGGCCAAGCGCGTGGACAAGGAGTCACCTACCGGCTCCTCCACGAAACCTTTTCAGGTTGTCCCATCACCGCCGCAATCCTATCCGGGGCCTCCGTCCGTTGGTACTGAAGAGAGCTATGCCGCATGGCGGGATCGGATGCGCGAGGCGCGCGCGGACCTTGAGCACCTTAAGACTCAACGGGAGGCCGCCCAAAAGGACTACGAGAGGCTGAGAGCGGAGCTCTATGTCCGAGCCTTTGGCGATCCCCAAGCGGATGCAAGATACCGCGCGAGATTAGCTGAACTGGACGAGCAAATCAGCCAAAAAGAATACGAGCTGACCACGACTATTCCCGATGAGGCGCGCAAGGCCGGAATCCCTCCCGGCGTGCTGAATCAGTGACCCGCCTGGACAAATCCCCTCGATTGTGAGCACCGGCCGCCTGGCATTAGTTGTCGTTCTCTTCCTCTTGCTGGTGTTCTCCTTCGCGAATTCCCTCGCCCTCTATGTCGATTGGCTCTGGTTCGGGGAAGTCGGCTATCAATCGGTCTTCGTCACCCTTTTGTCGTCCCAGGTCCTGGTCGGCGGAGCCTTCGGTGCCATCTTCTTCGTGGTCTTCTTTGCGAACCTCGTGCTCGCCGGTCGCCATCAACCAACCCGCTACTGGGGTACCGTCGAGAGCCTCTTGCTTCTGCGCTTCGCCGAACCGTTGCGAGCGCGCCTTTCCCAGATAGCGGGCGGGGCCTCTCTCGTTTTCGCCCTTCTGGCCGCCCTCGGCGGCGCTGCCCACTGGGAGGAGTATTTGCTGTACCTGAACGCAGTGCCCTTCGGGCGCAGCGATCCTCTCTTCGGTCAAGACCTGGGCTTCTATGTCTTTCGGTTGCCGTTCCTCTCGTACCTTCAGGACTGGTTCATCGGCCTCGTGCTCCTCACGACGGCCTCGGTGGCGGCGGTCTACCTCATGACCCATGCGATCGTCATCGGACGGCGCACCGTTCATATGGAAAGTTTCGCGCGCCGGCATCTCGGGGTCCTATTGGCGATTCTGGCAGGCTTAAAAGCCTGGGGCTACCGACTCGACGCCTACGATCTGCTCTACTCCCGACGCGGGGTCGTGTTCGGCGCGGTGTATGCCGATGTCCATGCCGCGCTGCCGATTCTCAACGGCTTGATCGCTCTATGCGTCGTCACCGCGGTGGCGTTCCTGATTCTTGCCCTGCGCGGGATCTGGCGTCCCGCCGTGATCCTGACGGCCCTGACCCTGCTTACGGGCACGCTCGGCCTGAGTCTCTATCCCGAATTCATCCATCGGTTTCAAGTGGTCCCGAATGAGAGCGCCCTGGAGCGACCCTATATTCAGCATAATATTGAATTCACCCGCGCCGCGTTTGGCCTGNNNTGATATCCAGGAAGAGCTCTTTCCGGTGGAGCAGGACCTGACGGCACCGGATATCGCTCGCAACCATCTCACGATCAAGAACGTGCGGCTGTGGGATCATCGCCCGCTCCTTGCAACATACCGGCAACTCCAGCAAATCCGCACCTACTATGATTTTGTCGACGTCGATAATGACCGCTATCTGATCAATGGGGAATACCGGCAAATTATGCTGTCTCCGCGGGAACTGGCGTATCGGAATCTACCGAGCCGGATCTGGATCAACGAGCATCTCACCTACACGCACGGCTATGGGGTCACCCTCGGCCCGGTGAACCGGATCTCGGCAGAAGGTTTGCCGGAGTTTTTTATTCGCGATATCCCGCCGGTCTCTTCGATCGATCTGAAGATCACCCGTCCCGAGATTTATTTCGGGGAGATTCCCAACGATTACGTCTTCGTCCGAACTAAAG
>VBON01000327.1:4749-6344 GCA_005877525.1 Nitrospirota bacterium | reverse complement strand
TTCGCTTATCGTGGACGACCGCTGAGGTCGTTTTTTGTTGTCTTTCCAGCAAGGCTTTGCTCGATTCCGCCGTATCGTGAACTCGAAGTTCGCCATGAAGTCGAGCCACATCGGCTTCCAACTCAACGATTCGCTTATCACGAGTCCGTGCGTAATCGACGGCACTCTTCTCACGTTGCATCCACTGCCTGACTAGAGGGTCCTGTTTCTGAGGCAAGGGAATCCTCCACCGTCTCCACGATAAGAGTCTGAGAACATGTCGGAATATCCTTGTCTGGACTTAAGCCGGGGGGTGAAATTGGGACCCTGAGAAATCGTCCTCCGGGCATCGATTGAGGGGATTAGCCGAAGTTGAGAAAAGAGGGTCTATCTGGCAGAGCAAAAATATTTTAATGTTTTGAAATGGAGCTGGCCCATCCTCCTTCCATAACCTTGGCCTCGATCCGGTCTCCAACCTTCGGAGAGCCCTCGACCTTGGAATTCTGGTCAACGCGAAGACGCACTTCTTTTCCGAACGCGTCTCGGATGACGTACGTTTCGCCTTCGATCTTGAGCAGTTCGCCGGAGATGGTTTGCGCCCCAGCCGGATGAAGGGGAGTCGTGGGTTGCTGTGCATAGGTGGTCATCGCGAACAACAGTGTTCCCAACAGCAGCAAAAGAGAGCGGGTCGGCTTCATGTCCATGCTCCGATCTTTTTACACAAGACGCGTGAAAGGTACTAGACTTTCACTTTTCAGGATAGCAAAAGACCGACGAGTGAACAATAGATAAAGCCGTATTTGGAGTAGATATTTGTCTAAGAAATTGCCCAAGAATTTGATCTTGGAGGCTGCACATCCCGTTCAGTCTTCGATTGGTGAGGCATAAGTCTCTGTGCTAGCATGGCGGACATGGGTTTCTGGCATCAGATTGCACACCCCATTATCGGCCTCTCGCCCATGGACGGCGTGACTGACCCGGCATTCCGTTTCATCGTCGCCCGCCATGGCAAACCCGATGTGCAGTTCACTGAGTTTATTAATGTCAGATCGGCTATGGCGTGGAGTCGGCCTGGCATCAGCTCCGCTATGCTGAAATCGAACGGCCGGTGGTCGCCCAGATTTATGGCGCGGACCCTGACAAGTTCTACCAGATGGTCCAGGTCATTTGCGCCCTGGGGTTTGATGGCGTGGATATCAATATGGGATGCCCCTCAAAGAGCGTATCCGCTCGCGGCTGCGGCGCAGCGCTGATTAAGACTCCGCCACTTGCCAGAGAGATCATCCGAGCGGCGCAGGCAGGCGTGAAGGATTGGGTCTCCGGACGCGATCCTGCCACCCTCGGTTTACGGCCCAAAGTGCTGGAGAAGGTCCAAAGTTTATCAACACTATCGACTGCCCGCCGCTCCATTCCCGTCTCGGTGAAGACCCGATTAGGCTACGACGCAGTCGTTATTGAGAACTGGGTGACGATTCTTTTGGAGGAGCGGCCGGAAGTCATTTCGATTCATGGGCGGACACTTGCGCAAATGTATCGCGGGAGGGCGGACTGGGCAGCGATCGGACGGGCGGCGAAACTGGTGCGTGAGACGTCGACGTTGGTTCTTGGCAACGGAG
>VBON01000327.1:523-4735 GCA_005877525.1 Nitrospirota bacterium | reverse complement strand
CCATGTGCATGGCGTGCTGATCGGGCGTGGGGGTCTCGGAAACCCCTGGTTCTTTCTTCAAAAGGAGTGGGCGAAAGCGCAACTGCAGGAAGCGGCCTCGCCTTCATCGATTCCGGAAATTCCTCTGGGCGAACGTTTCCGAGTGGCAGTGGAACACGCGCGGTACTTTGAAAGTCTCGGCGGTGGCTCGCGGTTCTCAGCTATGCGCAAGCATCTGGGATGGTATTGCAAAGGCTTTCCTGGAGCGGCAGAGACCCGCTCTCGCATGTTCCGCACGACCAGCTCGGTCGACGTCGAGCGGGTGCTGAGTGAAACCGGGTATCCCCAAGCTTGATTCTGATCCTTGCTTCCAGCTCGCCGCGCCGCTATCAAATTCTGACTCTGCTTAAGGCGGCGTTCCTCATGGTGCCGCCGGAAGCGAATGAGAAGTCCGAACCGCAATGGTCGCCATCGGAAGAAGCGCTCGGTTTGGCCCAGCGCAAAGCCGCTTCTATAGCGAACCGCTTTCCGACAGGGGTGGTCCTTGGAAGCGATACGCTCATCAACCTCAACGGGCAAAAGATTGGCAAGCCGGAGAATAAAACCGCGGCCGGACGAATTCTCAGCGACTTGCGCGGACGAACTCATGAGGTGCTGACCGGTGTGGCGATGCTGCACAGCGCCAGCGGGAAAAGCATTGAGTGGATTGAGGCAGTGAAGGTCACCATGCGATACTTTTCGGATGCCGAGCTGGAGGCCTATGCCTCGAGCGAGGAGCCCCTGGACAAGGCGGGGGCGTATTCTCTCCAGGGAAAGGGCCGCTCACTCATCGAGCGACTCGAAGGCGATTATCTGGCTGCGGTCGGATTGCCATTGAAAGCCGTGGCCAACGGCTTGCGGTCTTTGGGCGTGCCGGTAACCGTTGACGTGGATAAGCTCTATGAAGAACGTGATTTCCTCAACTGGCGCACGTTTCCCTGTTGAGGTATCTTTAGTGGTAGTGAAGCAGGAATTTTAGGATGTTGCCGGCCCCTCCGTTGAACGTGATTAATCCCCAGAGCTTTGTGCCGCATCCATTGCTCAGGAACCCCCATGTGATGACGGTCGTATCCCGGTACTGGCCACGCCGGCCGCTATTGACAGGGATCCCCACCGAGGCGCGGCTCTTCTCGGTGGCCCCCGATTCCAAGGTGCTGGGATGGTGTCACTGGCAAACCGATCGCAGGCGGCATCCGACACTGATTCTGCTCCACGGGTTGGAAGGTTGCGGGCAGGCCCACTATATGCGTGGACTCACACGTAAGGCATGGCAAGCCAGATGCAACGTCATCCGTCTCAACCAACGCACTTGTGGCAGAACCGAGCATTTGACGCCGACCCTCTACAATGGTGGGCTGACCGGAGATGTGGGGGCGGTCCTCGAGGAATTGTCGTCTCAGGATAGGCTCGAGGAGTTTTGGGTGGGAGGCTATTCGATGGGCGGCAATCTAGCGCTTCTGCTGGCGGGGCAATCAACACCTGCCCCACGCCTTCTGAAGGGAGTGATGGCGGTCTGTCCTGATATTGATCCGGAAGTCTGTGTAACGGCGTTAGAGCAGCGAAGCAATCGGATCTATCATGACTATTTCGTGAACAGCATGAAAAGGCGGATTCGTCGAAAGGCCAAACTGTTCCCTGGGAAGTTCGACGTCTCACGCCTAGCCGCCATCCGCACCCTGCGGGGATTAGACGACGCCTTTACAGCGCCGGACGGGGGATACCTGAGCGCGGAGGACTACTATAACCGTACAGGTGCCCGCCATGTGCTGGCAGAGATCGAGGTGCCTGCCCTCATCGTGACCGCCAAGGATGATCCCTTCATTCCATACCGCATATTCGAGAATCCTGCGCTCCAACACAATTCGCACATAATACTAATGGCGGTGGAACGAGGCGGCCACTGTGGATTCTTTCAGCGCAGACAGCCGAGCGAGGATCGCTACTGGGCCGAGAATCGGCTGATCGAGTTTATCTATGTTCAGGAGATGAGGAAATCTCGATAAGAGAGCGGGGTCTGTGCTCAGTGTCTAGGCGTCTGCCCAGGAAGAGCAACCGGGGGGATGTACAGCCCGCAGGAGAATTGCATCTTCATGGCGTCGTAAAATTCCATGGCGAGCGGAATCAATTCCTGCTGAAGGACAAGCGCGATGTATCCCGTGAAGGGGTGAGGGGCAGTTGGCACAAAGATGATCCAGAGCCGGCCGAGTGGTGAGCGCTGCAGGTCTTCCGGCGCCTCTGCGATCAAGAGGCCGATCGCGTAGAGCCCTTTGCGCGGGAACGGAATAAGGACTAGACGGTTCTCGCGCCGCTGATCAAGAAAAGAGAAAATGTCCGTCAGAGACTTGAAGATGGAGTAGATAGCCCGGACGACAGGAACACGCAATAGAGCGGTCTCGGAGGCTTTGAGCGCGCGTACTCCCAAGAAATTTGAAGCAAGGACGCCGGCTATCAGGATCAGGAGCAAGAGCATCACCAGACCGAGGCCGGGAATTGAAGAGCTGACTCTGGGCCCCAGTAGATTGGCGAGGGCGCGATCGAGCGTGTTGAACAGGGTGGTTAAAATCAGCACGGTGCCCCAGATGGGCACCACCACCACAAGGCCGGTCAAGAACAAGCGTCGCAGACGAGGCGCTACCGTCACGATTACAACCTCCCAACACTGGTCGCTATTTCACCCGTTGTCCCGTGGGACCGACCCTTTTCGCGCATAGCCATTAAAAAGTTCTTTGTGAATCGGGTAGGGGCCGGACCCCAGCGTGATCGGCCAGAATGTATTCGTCCAGGAAGGTGAGAGTTCTTTGCCAAGCCTCTTCGGCAGCTTGCGCCTGATAATCCTCGGGACGGCTGATATTGAAGAACCCGTGTTTGGTGCCGGGATACTTGTGGACCTCACACTTAACGTTCTGCGCGAGGAGCTTTTGGCACAGGGCCTCGACTTCGCGGGCAGAGACGATGTCGTCGTGCTCTGCTTGATGGTAGAGCACCGGACATCGCAGGGTGGCGAGCGCGTCCAACGGAACCTTGCCATAGAACGCGATACAGCCGCGGAGTTGCCGGCGCGAGGCCGCGAAGTTCAACGCGTAGAATGCGCCCATATCAAAGCCGAGGACCGCGATCCGATTTTTCTTCACGTAGTCTTGATAGTTCAAATACTCAATGGCGGCTGTCAAATCTTGCATCAGGGAGGGAAGATTCACCTTCGCCATCAGTTGGTCGGCATGCGCGGCTTCCGATGCGACCCCACCGCCTGTCCGGCTGTACTGATTCACTACCAGCGCCACGTAGCCATGTTCGGCCAGCCGAAAGGTCATCTCCTGAAAATGTTGGGTCAGTCCCCAGCGCTCGTGAAGAATGATCACGGCGGGAAAGGGGCCACCTTTTTGAGGCCACGCCTGGAAGCCTCTGACCTTCATGCCCTGAGTGCGTTTCGTCGGCGCGTAGGGATCCACGGCAACGTCCAACGGATCCGGCATGGCCGACCCGGTCGGAAACTGCACGATGGCTGAGCCAATGTCTTTGCGTTCAAACTTTACGGTCGAAGCGGTCATGGACCTGTCCTATTTCTTCGTGCTGGCGGTGTCGATGTTGATGAACGGCATGGCGCCTGTCCCGCCGATCACCTGAGGGAACTTCCCATCCCATTTCTCGATCGCGCGGAGTTGCAGGATGATGGGGCTGATCGTCTCTTTTTGAATTCGCTGGGATTCAGCCTCTGCGCGCGCGGTGACCACCTTCTGCTCACCCTCGATCTTGATCCGCTCCAGGTCGCGCTGGGCTTTCAGCGCCAACTGCTCGGCCGTCTGTTTGTTCTCGATTGCTTCGTTGAAGCCCTTGGAGAACTGGAAATCAGTGATGTTCAGCTCATCCAATGAAATATACGAAGCCATGAGGCGCTCGTGCAAAGCAATCTTGATCTCCTCTTTGACGAGTTGCCGTTTCGTGATCAGCTCCTCGGCCGTAAACTTGGCCGTCACGCCTTTCAGAATCTCCTGCACCGCCGGATCGAGGATGCGCTTTTCGTAGTCCAGCCCGATCTGCTGGTAGATCTTATTCACTTTGTCGGGGAACAGATGATAGTTCAAGACGATCTCCGTCATGACAATCTGCAGATCCTTGGAAGCCGCGGTCGCACGGGTATCGGATTTCCTGATCTTCACATCCATCTTAATGACACGCTCGACCACCGGCACGATG
>VBON01000327.1:0-484 GCA_005877525.1 Nitrospirota bacterium | reverse complement strand
ATGAAATTGGTTGAAGACAACCCCGCGTTCCCCGGCCCCCACGATGACGAAGGGCGAGAAGGCCCACAGCAAAAAGAGCACCACGGCCACGACGATGAACGGGCTCATCTTTTTCAATCCCGGCATGTCGCTGACAGGGTCAAAGTCTTTGTTTAACGCCATGTCCTCTCCTGTATAAGATTGTCGTGCTGTGGGTTGCAGGACTGCAGCGCTCTTAGGCGAGATACTGATGTAGCAGCGTCGAGCAGTGCGATCACTCGCTACTTCCCAGCATATCGTCGATCAAAGGCCTGTTGCGGTCGTAGCAATTCGGACAGACATGGTCGAAGATCGCGTCGTGATCTGATGCCACGTTGCGGTCATCGACTAGTTTTTCGGTAATAATCATTTCGTAACAGGGATCGCAAACCTGGAAGGGGCCGCGCATCAAGGAGATGGTCCGCATTTTGCCACTCTTTCATAATGTTGTACTTTACGCTTCCGC
>VBON01000326.1:478-2357 GCA_005877525.1 Nitrospirota bacterium | reverse complement strand
CGCCCTCACGCAGGGATCCTCCTACGTCATCGCGATCACCGAGCAGGGCGACCAGGAACTCTATGACGCGTTCGGCCATCAGCGTGGATGGGAGGTTGTCCTGGAGGGCGTCGTCGAAGAACATATTCGAAATCTTGACCTCCTCACATTCTCCACCAACCTCGCGCGCGACGCTGTCAAGTTGGCTAACTCCCCGCCGCTTGCCAACTCTCAGAAGGAAGCAGTCGTCGTCACTGATCCGCACTTCAACACTCTGAAATCTCACGAGATCATTGGCCACCCGACCGAATTGGACCGGGCGCTCAAGATGGAGACGGCGTATGCCGGTCGGAGTTGGCTTCTGCGAAGCTTAGATGACACCCAGATCGGTAAGCCGATCGCCTCGCCGCTTGTGACTGCCTACTCGGATCCTTCCTTGCCGGGATTCGGGCACTACAAGTATGACCACGAAGGTACTCCGGGACGCAAAGTGGTTCACATCGACAAAGGGATCTTCAAGGGATTCATGAATAGCCGGCAGACCGCGTCGATCCTTGGCACCACGCCGAACGGCTCGTACATGGCCACCACCGCCGGGGTTGTGCCGTTGATCAGGATGTCCACCACTGTGTTCGCTGCCGGCACGTCAAATCCTCAGGACATCATTCGAGAAGTCGACAAAGGCTATTATTTGGTCGGCCATCGGATTCCCTCGATCGCCGAGTCTCGAGAGAATTTTAGGATCTCCGCTCAGAAAGTCTATGAGATCAATAAAGGCCAGATCGGCCAACTGTATCGAGGCGGCGGGATCATGGCCGATACCAAAGATTATCTCATGAAGGTGGACGCCGTCGGCCGCGACTTCCGTCTCTACCCTATCCCGAACTGTGGGAAAGGCCAACCCATGCAGAGTCGTCGCCTCGGTAATGGCGGTCCCACAATGCGAAGCCGCGCTCGCCTCACCGGGCTGCAATAAGGTCTGTCATGGTCAATCTGACTACGCTTAAAGAGACCGCCGAGGAGGGTCTTCGATTTCTCCGGAGGCAAAAAGACGTTCATGAGGCCGAACTCTTTGTCGCCGATAATGCTGTCCTGACAGCACGCCTCAATTATGTTTCGCATATCCCGTGCAATGGCGTCGAGGAACCAAAGTCCATCGAATCTTATGGTTTGAGCGTGCGGGCAGTCTTCACCGACCCGAAAGGCCACCGCGTTGGGATGGGCAGCGAACCCGGGAACCTTTCGCTCGATGGCGTGAAGGCGGCGCTTGATAAAGCGCGCCGCATTGCGGTGCAGGATCCGCATTTCACAAGGCTTCCTGTCCCCTCCTCAGAACGGCGAACGCTCCTGAAATATCATGACCCGGCCACCATGGAACTCACGGATACCGATCTTGTGCAGGCCGGCTGGCGGGCCCTTTCTCAAGCCTTGGGAGTCTTTGAAGAAAACGGGTCCCTCAAAACGCTGGTGTCGGCGAAACAGCGACTCCGAGATCTTGGGCTCATCGTCGGCGGGGACGTGACGATCTTGCAGGAACGCATCGCGATCGGATCTTCACAGCTTCCGAAGGTCCAGACGGATGAGTCGAGCTTAATTGCCTCATTTATCACGGCGATGGTCGAGCGTGAGGATGCCAAGGGCACTGGTTTTGCCTGCTCAACGCATCTCAACAAATTCCGTGGCGAGGCCGGCGCCGAGGCCGCGCGAAACGCAGTGGCTGCCGTCGGTGGGGTGCGTATCAAAGACGGCGAGTACCGAGTTATCCTGGGACCTCAGCCAGTCGCGGATCTTCTCAGTAATCTAGTGATCCCCAGCCTCAGCGCCGATGCCTTCTACGATCGCAGTTCGACTTTTCATGGCCAGCTCAGCCGACAAGTAGCTAATGAGATGGTGAGCATCT
>VBON01000326.1:0-451 GCA_005877525.1 Nitrospirota bacterium | reverse complement strand
TACCCACAGGCCGCACCGACCTTATTAAGGACGGTGTTCTGGTCGGCCTTCTTTCCAGCTTCTATGAAACGGAACGCCTCATGAGCGACGCCGAGGCCAAAGAGAAACTGGGCCTTGCGCCCCAGCAGTTGCGAAATGCGCTCGTTCCTCGGAATGGATTTCGGTCCTCGTCCGGCGGCGGCCGGCGGTTCGACGTCTCACCGTCCGTGGCAGCCACAAATGTGTTCATCAAAGGACGTAATGACAAAACTCTTGACCAACTCATTCGCGAGGTCGAAAACGGCATTTATATTGGCCGGATCTGGTACACTTATCCGATTAATGGCTTACGGGCTGGAGATTTTACCTGCACTGTGGTCGGAGATTCGTTCGTGATCCAGGATGGAAAATTGGCGGCACCGCTCAAAGCGAACGCGGTCCGGATCAATGATAACATCCGTCAGGTCCTGCA
>VBON01000031.1 GCA_005877525.1 Nitrospirota bacterium | reverse complement strand
CGCAAAGTGCGCGAGACGAAAGCGCACGTGGGCGTCGCGTACGACGGCGATGCGGACCGTATCGGGGTGGTAGATGAACGCGGCGAGATACTCTGGGGTGACAAGCTCATGGTGCTTTTCGCCCGCGATATTCTCAAGGCCAAGCCCGGCGCGACCATCATCTCCGAAGTCAAAGCCTCCCAGACCTTTTATGACGATGTCGCCAAGCGCGGGGGCAGGCCGATTATGTGGAAGACCGGACACTCGCTGATCAAGGCCAAGATGAAGGAGGAAGATGCCGCTTTGGCCGGGGAAATGTCGGGGCACATGTTTTTCGCCGACCGCTACTTCGGCTATGACGACGCCGTCTATGCCTCTTGCCGGCTAATCGAGATCCTCGCCAAGGCCGGCCATCCGCTCTCGTCGTTGCTCGCCGATTTGCCTCCGACGATCGCCACCCCGGAAATCCGGGTGGACTGCCCGGATGACATCAAATTTCAGGTCGTGGAGGCTGCCAAGAAAGAACTGGCCCGTGAATATAATATCATCGATATCGATGGGGTACGGGTCTTGTTTCCCGATGGCTGGGGATTAATCCGTGCCTCCAACACGCAGCCGGCATTAGTGCTCAGATTCGAGGCCACCACCGAGAACGCCTTATCGCGTATTCGCGAGGTGGTCGAATCGCAAGTCAGAAAGCACGTTCCGTTAACTCCCGCTTCCCACTAGGGCGGGTGGAACTACGTTTTCTTTAACTACGATGCCTGGGATCCACCACACATATTTTTTGCTTCTGCTCGCCCTTCTGTCGCCGCCGGCGTCGCTGGCCGATTCCTCTTCGGTTGGCCAGAACCAGGTTCATATCGGCGAGCGCCTGAGCTATACCTTGAGTTGGGGAAAGATCTCCGCGGGGACGGCGGTGCTGGAGGTCGCCGGCCGCCAGGTTCTGAGCGGCCGGCCGGTCCTGAAGCTGTTGCATACCGCGCGCTCCAATGACTTCGTCTCGATTTTCTATCCCGTCAACAACCGGGTCGAATCCTATGTCGATGAAGGGTCGATGTTGCCTGCTCGGCAGTCGTTCAAGCGCCGTGAGGGCAAGCGCAAAAACGACACGGACGTGGTCTTTGATCAAGTCGCCCATGTGGCCACGGTCACGAGAGATGGCCAGACAGAGACGATGGCAGTGCCCCCTCGTGTGCAGGACACCCTTTCGTGCCTCTATTCCTTTCGGTACCTGCCGCTGTCGAAGGCTGGTGATGTCATCGGCATGGAGGTGCTGCACGATAAGAAGAATTATCACCTGGAGCTTCGGGTCGAAGGGTTTGAGCGAATGCAGAGCCCGCTCGGTGAAGTTGAAACCATCCGTGTCCTGGCGGTCATGCCGTTTCGCGGGCTCTTTTTGAATGAGGGCAACATCCGGGTATGGTTTACGAACGACGCGGCCCGAATTCCGATCCTGATGCAGGCAAAGGTGGTCATTGGATCTATTTCCGCCACGCTCACGTCACTTGAGGGAACGGCGCTGGCGGCTCGGTGAGTGCGTAAGCAGTTTTTGTGAACCAGGGATCTCTTCCATTCGTCTCTTCGAAGGCAAAGAGAATAGTGAAATCCACATTGCTCCTGCCGGGCGAGAGCAGATATAATCCTCTCATCATCTTGTAGGCACTCGTGAACCGCAAAGCCTTTACACTCGCCCGATTTATCACTGAGACCCAGGCGGGCTATCCGGCCGCGACCGGGGAATTTTCCGCGCTGCTGGTCCAGATCGGTCTGGCGGGCAAAATCCTCACTCGTGATCTTCGCCGGGCTGGCTTACTCGATATTCTGGGAGCCACCGGTGAGACCAATGTGCAAGGTGAAGCCGTCAAGAAGCTCGACACCATCGCGAATGAGACGCTCATCAAAGTTTTCCAGCACACGGGGTTGGTCTGCGCGCTCGCTTCCGAGGAAATGGAGAAACCGCTATTCCTCTCCGAGAACTGGCCGCATGGAAAATACATGCTGCTGTTTGATCCCTTGGACGGCTCTTCCAACACTGATGTCAACATGCCAATGGGCACCATTTTCTCCGTCCTGCACTATGAGGGCGCGGCCGGACCAGCGGCGGAGGACTTGGTGCGAGGAGGCACGCAGCAGGTGGCGGCGGGCTATCTCATGTATGGGTCCAGTACGGTGCTGGTTTTCACGTCCGGCAAAGGGGCGCATGAGTTCACGCTCGACCCGGACCTGGGCGAATACCTCCTCTCCAAAGAAGGCATCCGCATGCCAATGAAAGGCGCGGTCTATAGCGCCAACGAAGGCAATGCGTGCAAATGGGTTCCTGGGGTCCGCCGATTCATCGACTATCTGAAAGAGGCAGACAAGCCCACGGCGCGACCGTATACCCTCCGATACTCCGGCTGCTTGGTAGCCGACGTGCATCGCCTCCTCACTGGTGGCGGCATCTATCTCTATCCGGCGGAAACGAACAAGCCGGAAGGAAAGCTTCGCTTGCTGTATGAGGCGAATCCACTCGCGATGGTGGTGGAACAGGCCGGCGGGCGGGCCAGTACCGGCGTGGAACGCATCTTGGCGATCACTCCGGAGGCTCTGCACCAGCGGGTGCCGCTGCTGATCGGCAGCGGCGACGATGTCGCGATGGCTGAGGCCTTTATTCAAGGAAAGAGGTGAGGTGATCCTATGACGAAGCGCGTCCATGAAATTCTTGGCTGGTATGCCGGCGAGAATCCCGGCGTTCTCACAAACCTGTCGCGTCTCTTGAACCATGGCACGTTGGCCGGTACCGGCAAATGCCTGATCCTGCCCGTGGACCAGGGGTTCGAGCATGGTCCTGCGAGAAGCTTCGCGCCGAATCCGCCCGGCTACAATCCGTTATTTCACTTTCAGTTGGCGATCGATGCCGGCTGTAACGCCTACGCGGCGCCGTTGGGATTTCTTGCGGCCGGCGCTGCCGAATATGCCGGCGAGATCCCGTTGATCCTCAAGCTCAACAATCACGACTCTCTCTATGAGGACAAAGATCCAGTAACGGCTGTCACTGGCAGTGTCAGGGATGCCCTCGAGCTGGGATGCAGCGCCATTGGGTACACGATCTACCCAGGCTCGGCGCACTGCAAGGAGATGTACGAGCAATTGCGGGAGATCGCTCGCGACGCCCGGGAACACGGCTTGGCGGTGGTGGTCTGGTCGTATCCTCGTGGAAGCCAGCTGAGCAAAGACGGCGAAACTGCGATTGATGTCGTCGCGTACGCCGCGCAGCTCGCCGCTCAGCTTGGTGCGCATGTGATCAAGGTGAAGCTTCCGACGGACTTCATGGAGCAGGCCGCAGCCAAGAAAATCTATGAATCCAAGCGCATTCCGATCAAGACACTTTCGGAACGAGTGCACCATGTCGTCCAGTCTGCGTTCGATGGACGGCGCATCGTGATTTTTTCGGGCGGTGCGGCCAAGGAGGATGACAAGGCCATCTTCGATGAAGTCCGGGCCATTCGGGATGGCGGAGGCTTTGGATCGATCATCGGCCGCAACTCCTTCCAGCGCAAAAAAGAGGACGCTCTGCAGCTCCTCAGAACAATCACCGGAATCTATGCCGGCACACTCCCGTAATTCCATCTTCCTCGGTCTGTTGCTGATCGGCGTCGGCGCACTTCTGGGTCTCGTAGTTGCATCCGATCTCGGATGGCTGCCGACCGGACATGCCGTTCGAGAGGTGGTTGCACCGCCCGTGCCGGCCGTTCTGCCGCCGTTGACCGGACCGGGTGGGTCGGACCGGAATTTTGTGGAGGTTGCGAAAGCGGTCACTCCCTCGGTGGTGAATATTTCCACCACCCGCACCAGCCGGATGCCGGAAGGGCATGGCTCGGCTCCGTTCGAAGATCCGTTTTTCCGGCGATTTTTTGGTGACGAACTGTTCCGCCGCTTTGAGGCTCCCAAGGACCGCCATGAGCGGAGCTTGGGTTCCGGCGTTATTGCGGATCCGAACGGCTACATTATCACCAACAACCACGTGGTCTCCAAGGCGGACGAAATCAAGGTGCTCCTGGGCGACAAACGCGAGTTGAAGGCGAAGGTGGTGGGCAAGGATCCGAAAACCGACATCGCGGTCATTAAGGTGGAGGTCCAGGGCCTGCCGATCGTTCCGTGGGCGGATTCGGATAAGCTCCAGGTGGGCGAGTATGTCCTGGCGATCGGCAATCCGTTCGGCTTGAATCAGACGGTGACGATGGGGATTGTGAGCGCCGTGGGCCGCGCCAATGTCGGCATTGCCGAATATGAGGACTTCATCCAAACCGATGCGGCCATCAACCCAGGGAATTCAGGAGGGGCCCTGGTCAATGCCCGCGGCGAATTGATTGGCATCAATACCGCCATTTTCAGTCAGAGCGGAGGGTACATGGGGATCGGGTTTGCGGTTCCCAGCAACATGGTCCGCCTCGTTATGGAGCAGTTGATCAAGGGCGGAAAGGTCGTCCGGGGCTATCTGGGTGTCTCTATCCAAGAGCTGAACCAGGAACTGGCCAAGCAATTCGGCGCCACAGAGACTCGGGGGGTCCTGATTACGGATGTGCTGGCAGACAGTCCGGCGAAGCGCGGGAAGCTGGAGCGCGGCGACGTCATTATCGTGTACGACGGCCATGCAGTTCTGAATCCCACGCAGTTTCGAAATCTGGTGGCGCAAACCCCGGTCGGAAAGAAGGTGCATATCAAATTCCTCCGGAACGGCAAGGAGCGAGATCAAGAGGTCATGGTAGCGGAGCAACCGGTCACCATGGCCAAGACCGGAGGTGAGCCGGAAGAAGGGGATCTCAACGCCGACGGAGTCTTTGTGGGTGTCGAGGTGCGGGAGCTTCCTTCCGAGGGCAGTCGCCGGTTCAACGTGCCGCGTGACAAGCCCGGAGTCTTGGTCGTTCGTGTGGCCCAAGGCAGCCCAGCAGAGGAAGCGGGGCTGAGGGCCGGAGATGTCATCGCCGAGATCAACAGAAAGCCGATCGGCGGCCTTGGGGACTTCTCAAAGATCGCAGGAAACCTCGCCCCCAAAGAGTCCGCGCTCATTCTCGTTCTTCGCAGTAATCGAAGCATCTACCTCACGATCAAACCGTAACCCCTCTTCTTTTTCACTTGGTCGTGTGATTCCGCTCTTACGGTTCTTGGAAGGCTGTGCTATCATGCCGAATTAATAAAATACTGGATTTTTCCGAAAGGGGGTGCCCGTATGGTGCTACGTGCGACATTTGTCGTTCTTTGCATCCTTGCTGGTCTTGCCCTGTTCTCTGATGGAGTTGATCAACAAGGCAGATTGATGCTCGCCTCTGTCGTCGGGCTGGGAATCGGCGGAGTCGTGCTGGGTCTTGAATACTTGCTGCGGAACACCAAGACCGCAGTGCTTTTGGGAGGCATCATCGGGCTCGCGTGTGGACTCGTGCTGGCGGGGATCGCTGCGTGGTCGGTAGCAATCACGGTACCGGCAGTGGAATCGGTGCCGATTCTAGGGTTGCTGCTGTTGGCGGGGTTTCCCTATCTCGGTTTGGTGTACGGGGTGAGATTGTTTGCCGAGTCTGGATTTTTCAAGCGCGTGCGGGGAAATGAATCGGGCGGGGCGTCCTCTGTCAGCAATAAGATTCTTGATACCAGCGTCATCATCGACGGCCGTGTCGCCGATCTCTGCGAAACCGGTTTCTTGGAAGGCACCTTCATCTTGCCGCAATTTATTCTGAACGAGCTGCAGCATATCGCGGATTCCGCCGATCCTCTGAAACGTAGCCGAGGACGGCGCGGATTGGACATTCTCAATAAGATTCAGAAGATGGTGGATGTTGAGGTTCGGATCGTCGATGAGGATTTTCCGCACGTCAAGGAAGTGGACTCGAAGATCGTGGTCCTGGCCAAGAAGATGAATGCCAAGGTCATCACTAACGATTTGAATTTGAGCAAGGTTGCCGAGTTGCAAGGCGTACGGGTCCTGAATATCAATGAGCTGTGTAACGCCCTCAAGCCCGTGGTCCTTCCCGGCGAGCAATTGCGCGTCTTTGTGCTGAAGGAAGGCAAGGAAGCCGCACAAGGGGTCGCCTACCTTGACGACGGGACGATGATTGTCGTGGATAACGCCAAGCGCTTCATCGGCTCCAACGTCAATGGGGTGGTCACCAGCGTCCTGCAGACTCAGGCCGGGCGGATGATCTTTACTCGTCTCAAGGAAGAGACGGAAAACCAGGAACCGGCGGTTGCGCGAGGATAATTGCCGCTCAGGCGAATCATTCAACACGATTCGTTGTCGCCACAATCCGAACTGTTGACCTGTTCTGATTAACGAATCGCGATGAAGACCCGTAGAGTGGCGGCGGTCATTCCTGCGGCCGGAACTGGCCGGCGGATGGAGGCCGCCGTTCCCAAGCAATTCCTGATGCTCGGTGACATCCCACTCCTGTTACATTCCGTCCAGGTGTTCGAACGAGCCGCGAGCATCTCGCAGGTGATTCTGGTGGTTCCCAAGGAAGAACGGGAACGGACGCTCTCAGAGATTATCGAGCGATACAGCATCAAGAAGGTCGTGAAGGTTGTGGCAGGCGGCGCTACTCGACAGGAATCGGTCTATCACGGGCTAAAGGAAACGGACCCTGACGCGGAGGTGGTGGTGGTCCATGACGCCGTGCGTCCATTTGTGACGGAAGATCTTATCGAACGATCAATAGTGGCGGCTCAAAAGAGCGGCGGGGCGATTATTGCCGTCCCCATGAAGGAGACAGTGAAGCAGGTCGGACCGGACGGCCACATTCTGCACACCGTCGATCGCGCTCAACTTTGGCTAGCCCAAACCCCCCAAACCTTTCGCCGGGCCTTGTTATTAGAGGGGTACCAGAAGGCGGAATACGACGGATTCCAAGCCACCGATGAGGCCGCGGTGATGGAACGCTTGGGGCAAAAGGTCGCCATTGTACCCGGCCGGTGGGATAATATTAAGATCACCACACCGGAAGATTTTCAAATGGCGGAAGCGATTCTGGCGGGTCGTCGCAACGCTTCCCAGGCCGATGCGACTCAACGGGGACTTCGCGCATGAGAATCGGAATAGGGTACGATATTCATCCGCTCAAATCGGGGCGGAAGTTGATTCTCGGCGGGATCGAAATTCCGCATGGAGCGGGTCTCGACGGGCACTCCGACGCCGATGTCCTGACGCATGCCATCTGCGACGCTCTCTTAGGCGCCGCAGGAGAAGGAGATATCGGCATGCATTTCCCGGCCTCGGATTATCGGTACAAGGACATCGCAAGTCTGCAGCTCTTGGAGCAGGTCATCTCTCTTGTCATCCGCAAGGGGGGCCGGCTGGTCAATCTTGATGCGGTAATCAATGCGGAATCGCCACGTCTCGGCCCGCACTTAGCGGCCATGAAGGACGCGTTGGCGAAGACGATGGGTGTCGAGGCGTCGCGCATCAATCTCAAGGTCAAAAGCGGTGAGGGCCAGGGCATGGTGGGCCGACAGGAAGCCATGACGGCGCATGCGGTCTGTCTCATAGAGGGTATCTAAGAAACGATGTTTCGAACGTTGAGAGACGATCTGGCCGTGGTGTTTCAACGGGATCCGGCGGCGACCAGCCGTCTGGAAGTGATCCTCACGTATGCCGGATTCCATGCTTTGGCCGCGTATCGTCTCGCGCATCGTTTAGAGGCCTGGGGCGTGCCTTTTCTGCCCCGCGTGATTTCACAGGTTGCGCGCTTTTTCACCGGTGTGGAGATTCATCCCGCCGCCAAGATCGGTCGCGGCTTTTTAATCGATCATGGTATGGGGGTTGTGATCGGGGAGACGGCGGAGATCGGCGACTACGTGACATTGTTTCAAGGTGTTACGTTGGGAGGAACCGGCAAGGACCGCGGCAAACGCCATCCAACATTGGGAAACCATGTCGTGGTTGGGGCTGGCGCGAAAATCCTGGGGGGGATCAGAATCGGTGATAACGTCAAGATCGGGGCGAACTCCGTCGTGCTCAAGTCGGTACCGGAGAA
>VBON01000328.1 GCA_005877525.1 Nitrospirota bacterium | reverse complement strand
TTGATCTGCCGGACCACTTTTTGCCGGAGTTCCCACCACCCATTTATCTCACGACCCGGCCCGATCTTGGTGACGTGTCCCAGGGTAAGTTGGTGACCCTTGACAACTTTTACGACATGTTCAACGGTATATTGAATCCGAAACAGCTCGAAGGCTTGCGGCTGCTGGTCACGCCGTTCCCTCAGCAGCAGTTCAACGCTACTGAGGACCGGCGCACGGTGCGCCCAAGTCGTGGCGTCGTATGCTTCGAATGTCATGCGAACGGCCATACGAATGGCAGCACTCATCTGGTCGGCGACATCCGTCCCCAGGAGTTCCGCCATCGCATTGAGACTCCTTCTCTCCGTGGCGTGAACATCCAGCGTCTGTTCGGCTCACAGCGCGCTCTGAAGAGCGTCGAAGACTTCACTGAGTTTGAGCAACGCGCCGCGTACTTCGACGGCGATCCGGTAATCGCGACGAAAAAAGGAGTCAACATCCTCGAGCGGGGCAGCCAGGTGCATTTCATGGCAGAGTTCCAAGAGTTGCTGGACTTCCCGCCGGCACCGAAGCTTGGCATCGACGGCAAGTTGGATCCGAAAAAGGCCACCGAATCCGAGAGGCGCGGACAAAGCCTGTTCTTCGGCAAAGCCAATTGCGCCAGCTGCCATCAAGCGCCCTACTACACAGACAATCTCATGCACAATCTGAAAGCGGAGCGCTTCTACAAGCCGCGCATGATCAACGGCATGATGGCTTCAGCCGATGGTCCGATCAAGACATTTCCCTTGCGTGGCATCAAGGACTCGCCGCCGTACCTCCACGATGGGAGACTGCTGACCTTAGAGGACACAGTGGAGTTCTTCAATCTCATCCTGGAGACGCATTTGACGGAGGTGGAAAGGACGGACTTGGTGGCATTTCTAAGAGCGCTCTAGTAACAGCGTATGTCCTATCCATTTTCTTAATGGGGGTCCAAGCCATGGCCGAACACAACCTTCAAACCATTGCCTTTCCGACGCTCGACGACACTCAAATCGCGGAACTCGGCCGCTGTACTCACGCGGCGCCTCATCTCTACCGTGATGGAGAAACACTCTTCGCCGTCGGCGACCGCGACTTTAAATTCCATGTCATCAGATCGGGCGAGGTCGAGATCATCGATTACTCCGGCGATGTACCGAGGACGATCACCGTCCACCGTAAGGGCGCGTTCACCGGCGATATCTCGCACCTGACCGGTAATCCCTCCGTGGTCAGCGGCGTGGCACGGGGGGATTGCGAGGTGTATGAGATCTCAAGGGACGCGCTCAGGCAGACACTGAACCAATGTCCGACTTTGAGCGACATCATCCTCCAGGCATTCATCGCCCGCCGGCAACTCTTGCGCAAGTCTGCAGACTTCACCGGCCTGCGAGTGATCGGATCGCGGTACTCGGCCGACACCTTCCGTGTCCGCGATTTCCTGGCCAAAAATCGGGCGCTGTTTACCTGGGTGGACGTTGAGACCGACCCGGACGTGGATCGTTTGCTCAAGCAGTTCAACGTCACCGAGGCCGATACGCCGGTGGTGGCCTGCAGCAGCATGCTGTTGCTACGCAACCCCTCGAACCGCGAACTGGCCGAACGCATCGGCATCCTTCACCCGCTCGAGCAGACCCTCTACGACTTGGTCGTGGTGGGGGCAGGTCCGGCTGGCTTGGCAGCCGCCGTCTATGGAGCATCAGAAGGGTTACGGACAGCGGTACTCGAGCGCACGGCGCCCG
>VBON01000321.1 GCA_005877525.1 Nitrospirota bacterium | reverse complement strand
CTTCTCACTTTTGCCCGGACAACTACGCATAATTGAAGAATGGTGACAAGCTATTATGCCGAGAATGGTGTCAAACTTTAAAGGCAAGCGTCCGCGCGCCCGCCCGCCGCCCCACCCGCAATTCCGAAGCAGTCGTCGTCAAAAGGCGGTGGGACTTTTGAAAATCTCTGACCCGACTTATTGATCCGACCAGGGGAACCGGCAGAGTAACAGGTTGGCGGCACTCGAAACGAGCCTAGCGGGAAACGGGGGCTGCGGCTATCGGCGGAATGTTCCCGCGACCGGTCGCAAGATCCACCAGAAAATCGGTGATGGAGCGGGGGAAATAGTTCTCCGTCGGGGATTCCATGTCTTTCTCGAGCATGTAGGTGTGATGGACCGACGAGAGAAGTTCGCCCGCCTTGCGCACGACCTCTCCGTTGAGCTCAAAGACCAGGTTCTGTTCTACCAAGGAGATTATGTCGAACACCCGAAAGTAATGAGTTTGCCTGAGTCCATACGTAAAATAGCAATTGTAGTCGTGGCTCAGCAGCAAGGTCGGTTCGCCCCGCGTCTCGGTCAGACCCACACGCCGAAACGCCCTGATCCATAAATCACGCCATGAAGGATCCGGCGCCGTGCACACATCACCGTTCCTGACGGGTTCCAACAGTAGTTCCGGGGTGGTCTCAAGCCCGTCGAGCTGTCGCTTGTCCATGGTCGCTTGCCCATTCAGAATTTTCGTGAACTCGGCATCCGCGGCTGCTTTGTCCTTGGGGTCCCACGACATTACTGGCCATGGCTTCGTTTCGGCGTACATGCTGGTCGCGATACCCTTGAGGCAGACCACGACATCATTTATGTACTCGTCTCTGATATCCTTGAGCGTGCTGTCCCCGTAGAGAGCCTTTTGAAAACTGGTGGCCTCATCCACCGTGCCGAACGTGCTGCAATAGGCCGGCGCAGCCGCCACCAGATGCAATTTCCTGTCCCGCATTGCCGCGGCCCTCACGAAGAACTTCAAGTCGAATGTCAGCCCATGGATGGGAAACTCGTCGGCGCCCGAACCGCCGTGAACAATCGTCTTCGTGTAGACAGATATTTTGTGAGTGACCGTGGCCAGAACTGAGACCGGCGCGTTCGGTCGTACGGTGATTCCGTATTGGGCCAGCTCGCTTTCGAGCGTGCTGCGCTGCCTGGCCGCCGACACGTATTTTTCCAGCGAGGAATCACCTTCGAAAGTCAACGCCACTTCCTTCACCGCTTTCAGAAACTGACTCTGATTGATGTAGCGGGATTGAGAAAATGATTTGCCGGTCCCCACCGGAATCGGGACCGGCGCTGGAGGCCGCGCAGGTTTGGGTTCGAGCGCCGGCGCCGGCGTCGGAGTCGGTGCAGGGGGCGCAGGAGCAGGTTTGGGTGTCGCGACCACCGGTGCGTCTTCCTTCGGGGGTGTATACACGTACCCGGTCCGCGCGGTTCCCCCCAGCACTTTCGCCGCCAGTTCCTTGGCTTTTTGCAACGCGTGGTCTTCTGAGATGCCGTCGATGCTCACCTCCACCCAAACCGTGCCCGCTTTGAATGCGTCGAATACGCCATATCCGGGAAGCCAAGTCCAGATCGCGGCATCCGCGAAATCGGGCACATCCTTCACCACTTTTCCCGCCACCTGAGTAGCGGTCCGCTTCTTTCGTGTGTCCGCGTACCAGTTGGCCTGTGGGTCAGCCCAATTCCAGACGTTGAGGCGCATTGATTTGTTGTTTGGAGGCTCGTTCTGCCATCCGATTTGCCCAAACCAGCATCCAAAACGGTCGTCTCGCTTCGGTCCCACAGGTGTCCCTAATATAGCCTCCGCGTCCGCTTGCGTAATGTAGTCGCACGAGCCTTTCTTGCGATCAGAGTTCGGCGACCCCTTGCCTTCGGCAAGACAGACTGAACTGGCGGCGGCGATCAGCCACAGCAGGAGCGCAACACTAGCGGCAGACTGTCGCATTATTGCAACCATCATCCCGACACTTTCTCGAGGACAGTGTCAAATACGACAGACTAATAGTTTGTTCATTCTCGGCATTTCCATCCTTCGCTGAGAACGAGAAATGCAGACAGGCTACGTGGCGGCGAGGATAGTGTCAAACTCTAATAGGGATGCATCGCGCGCGCCCGATTCCGCCCCGCCGCCCGAATCGAGCGCCGTGTATCAGGAGTCCCCGACAACGGGATGTTCCTTTTTGTCTGCCCTGTTCTTTGAAACTCTCACTTGCTCTCCGCTTGGACGAAGAACACCAGTGGGGTATGCGGTGGGACTTCCGTACGCGCGCGAGGCTTCGGCTCCCGGACCGAGACGGATTTCACGACGGTGCTGGTCGTCAAAGCCGTCCGCTTGCCGTCCACAGTTGTGGAATCGACGCTCAATGCCATGAAGGCTAGGGTGTCGGGCATCCCCGGCCGCTTCTCACGCGACATTTTCAGCAGCACCTCGGTGCCTTTCGGCAACACGGTCTGGCCGCGGAACAGTGCTGGCCTCTCTAGTTCCGCCCGATACGTACGGCTCTCATCCTGGTTAAGGAGATCGATCGCGTCGATCGTCACGACTGCCAATTGTGTGCCGACAGGGATGACTGAAATAGCGACTGACGGGATCGAGGCGCCTGTCGCATCGTCGGACACTCGCGGTTGCGTCGCGTTCGGAGCTATCGGCACCCTCGCCCTTCCGCGGCTTGCTGTCGTCGGCGGTGTGACAGTCGCGACGTTTGGTGTCCCGGGGCTATGTGGAATGTCGCGGAACTCATCACCCAATTGTTGCGCGATCTGGCAGTCAACATTGTCGGGGGGTTGGCCGGCCGCTTTCATCCTGTCGCACGCCTGCTCGTAGACGCTCAGCAACTGCTTTTTTCCGGTGATCGCCTGCTGCTGATCGCGAGGATCGTGCGTGACCTGGTAGGACGACCAGCTCTTTTTCGTATTGAGGTACACCGGGTAAAGTGTGCCCATCACTCGGTCTAAGGGAACTTCGGCTGGTGGCAGGGCGGATTGATCGACCCGGTTCAAGCCCACCTGCCTCGACTTGGTGAAAGTCTGACGCGCATCGGCGAGCGTCACGGGGCAGGCCGTGACGGCTTGGTCGCCAAATTTGCCCAGCGGATGTTTGCGCGATACCTTCAGAAAGTCCGCCATCGGGATGGGCACGTCCTTGTACCAGAACGTGACGGTTTCAGATCCGGTGCTGTCCGGGTTGGTGGGACCGTACTCACAGTCGTACAGCTGCGCGCCCCGCGACTCGAGATCGCGAATCTGGCGGAGCGCCTGCTCTTGCACGGCAAGCGACACATCGTTGGAGACCGCAGCCTGCCAGGCCTGCTGGGTGACAGGAGCAATCGAGTGCTTCTGCAGACCAATCTCTTTGCTGTGGTCCTTAACCGCGTGCCACGCAATGCGCTGCTCCACCAGCTTGATGATATTTTGGCGGATCCTCTCGACCCGCGCGCTGTGACAGCCGTGCTGCTCGATTTCCATGGCCATGGCCATCGCATTCGGGCCGAGCGCAAAAACGTCCCCGGGATTCCTGCCCGCAAGGTCCATGACGCCCAACGCCATGAACTGCGCACTGGGAAATGTGCCCGTCTGCCTATCGGTATTGAGGAATCGCGTATACTTCATCGACAACCCCAGCGACATGTCGTCACCAAGTAGGGAACACTTCTCACCTCTTTTCTCGTCATACCGAAATGCATACATCACGCTTTGCAAATCCATCCGGCCTTCATTGTCATCGCTGATATGCGCAAAATCTCCGTTGTAGAGCTTGGTGATCAGATCGCGATCCGAGTGAAAGGGCCAACGAATCTGGCCGAAACTGGGTTCGTGTATAGCAAAGAGAATGGCTAGCGAAAGCATAAGGACGAGATTCCGAGGAAGCTTGCCTGCGGCGCCGTGCGGCCACATAGAGTGAGGCATAGGTACCTCCGGGGAAGAGAGATATTGTGCGGATCGAGAGCCAGACTCTAAGCGCGAGCTGGCTTCAAAGTCAAGGCAACAAAGACGCGGTGGCGCGCCCCCGATTTCACGCCGCAGCCCGAACCCACTCCGGATATCCCGCCCTACCATCTTAGGAAGTGGACTCTGACCCTACTTCTTTCTACTTGCATTCACCCTTTCGGCGCTCCCCGATTCTCT
>VBON01000324.1 GCA_005877525.1 Nitrospirota bacterium | reverse complement strand
CAGTAGGAACACAAAATGTTTCTCGCATGGTGACCAGCGCACGAATGTTGAGCGTGTTGAGAGGCGCAGGGTAGGACGCCGTGCACTGCAACAGCACAATCTGCTCATTGCCTTCGGCGTGGCACCATTCAAGAGCTTGTCGAACTTCTGTAAGATCCGCGGTGCCGGTTGAAATAATGATCGGTTTTTTCTTCTTGGCAACGTGCCTGATCAGAGGCGCGTGCGTAATCTCGTAGGAAGCAATCTTGTAGAGCGACACATACGGCTCGAGCAGGTCCGCCGACTCTTCGTCGAACGGCGCTGAGAAGAATACCAAGTCTCGAGCCTTGCAGTAATCCGCCAGCACGGGGATCCATTCCGGCGGCATCTCCATGTCCTTAACGATGTCGTAGATGGGCTTCTTGACCGGCAGGTAATCCGACGCGCCGGCATTGCGGGGATACAGTTTCTCAGCGCGGAAGTTTTGAAATTTCACCGCATCCGCCTTGGACTCTTTCGCGGCATCGATGATCGCCAGCGCTTGATCGAGATTGCCGTTATGGTTGCTGCCGGCTTCCGCGACGATGAAGCACGTCTCGCCTTCGCCGATCCATCGGCTGCCGATCTGTATTTTTCTTACCGTCATGGCGTGCAAGCCTTGATAATGGCCTGAGCCACCCGCTTCGCACCCTTGCCGTCAACGAGCCGCCGTCCGGCGCGACTCATCTCGGTTCTTTTCTCCCTGTTCTCCGCGAGGTCTTGCAGCGCATCGAGCAGTTTGTCCTTGAGGTCCCCGTCAGTGGCATCTCCGACCCACGTTATAGCTCCATGAGCAGAAAGACCGCGCAGATTGCCGGTTTGGTTGTCCGCAAGCCTGATCGCCAATCCGGGGGTGCCGGTCGCGGCCAGTTCATAGGTCGTTTGGCCGCCGCCGGTAATGGCTACATCGCATGCGAACATGAGGTCCCGCATCTGAGGCGGGTTTTCATATTGATGGGCGTCGGCGTCTTCTTTTATCAGATGACGGATCTTGTCTCTCGTTGCTCCACTAAAAAATACCCCAATGACCACATCCAGCCTCGCCGACGGCAACTTTTCGCGGACCCATGTCAGGATATTGGCCGTGAGGCCGTTATGATCTGTTCCCCCGAGGGTGATCAATACACGTTCAATGCTCTTGCTTTGTTGGCGCACAGGCTCTTCGGAAAACTCTTCTCGCAAAAGGCTATACTGCGGGCCGAGCAATAGTTGAGTGCGGACCGAGGCGCGATAGCACAGCTCTCCTGCATCTGCACCGCCGTTAATAATCAGGTCGACCGGCAAGGATGTGGTCGCAAGATCATCGATGACTCCGGTAAACATCATCTTCGTGATCCGAGAGAAATCTAGAATGTTGTAGGAATCAATGATGCTCGCGCGAGCAGAAGAGCTTTCCGCGCACTTCAAGGTCTCCCCGAGGTCAAGATCCTTATCCATCGCGACCGTAGCCACTTCAAATCCCTCGCGACGAAGTATGTCCAGTGATGAGGGATCTTCGGGCAGAACAAAAATCGCCCGGCCCCCTTGCTTCTGCAGTTCCTGCGCCAACGTCATCGAGCGCCGGATATGACCCAGCCCGATCGCGGGGCCGCCTTCGGTTCGAAACACGATACTCGGCTGGCTCATTTCCGATAGGCCGCAATGACTTTCCTGACCGCAGCAATGGTATCCTGCACGTCATCATCGGTCATCCCCGGCCACATTGGAAGACTGATGATCCTCTCGTAGGCCGCTTCCGCAACCGGCCACTGCCCCTTTGCGTATCCTAATCTTTGGTAAAAAGGATGCCAGGGAACTGGTATGTAATGCAGATTCACGCCGATGTTTTCCGCACGCAGGGCTCGAAACACCTCTGCTCGGCCCACTCTCAAATGTTGCAGCTGAAGCCGGATCACATACAGATGCCAGGCATGCTCCCTCTCCGGCGGCAAAGCTGGCAATTCTATTTCCTGAAGAGAAGAGAAAGCGATCGCATACATTCCCGCAATCTGCCGGCGCCGGGCGATCCAATGCGTCAGTTTTTTCAACTGAGACAGTCCGAGCGCGCACTGAATGTCGGTAAGGCGATAGTTATACCCGAGCTCTTCCATTTCGTAGTACCACGACCCGGCAAGCTCCCGCTGCCGGTGATCGCTGGCGATTCCGTGATTGCGAAACACCCGCAGGTGCTGCGCAAACGCGGGACTGTCGGTCGTGATCATTCCTCCTTCACCGGTCGTGATGTGCTTCACCGGATGCATGCTGAAGACGTTCAGATCGNNNGTAGGAGCCCCCTAAGGCATGGCACGCATCTGCCATCACCCCGAGGCGGGCACGGTCGGCGATGCTTCGCAAGACGTCGTAATCGCAGGGCAGACCGGTATAGTCCACTGCCACAATGGCCTTGGTTCGTGGTGTGATCTTCGCTTCAACCTGCGCAGGATCGAGAAGAAGTGTGGATGGGTCTACATCGGCAAAGACCGGCCGGCCGCCCTGAAATACGACACAATTGGCGCAGGCGACAAACGCGAGGGCAGGGACAATGACTTCGTCATTCGGCCCGATGTGCAGGGCAGCCATCGAAGCATGCAGGGCGGCGGTGCCGTTGGTCACTGCGACAGCATGCGCAACGCCCACCGAGGCGGCAAACGCCTTCTCAAACTCCTCGACCTTGGGGCCGGTGGTCAGCCAGGCGGAGCGCAACGTTTCCGTCACAGCTTGGACGTCGTCATCGTCTATCATTTGGTGCCCATAGGGTAGGAGCGCAGCCCGCACCGGCCGACCGCCTTCGACGGCAAGCCTATCCATTGATGGAGTCACCGATCAGGGATCGCAGTTCGGCTTGCGACATCCACAGAGTATTGGTTTCGCTGGCGAATCGAAATCCCTCCGGCAACGGCTTGCCTTCTTGCCACCCTTCGCCTCCCCACCAGGGAAACATAGGCGTGACGACAAACATGTCATCGAATTCCAATGTGGTGCGCGCCTCGTCCTCGGCGATGAGCACCTCATGCACTTTCTCTCCCGGGCGAATCCCCATCAATTCAATCCGGCATCCCGGAGCGACCGCCTCTGCGAGATCTGTAATACGCATGCTGGGAACTTTAGGCACGAATACTTCGCCGCCGTGCATCTGCTCGGCACAGCGAATGACGAACCGGACCCCTTGGTCCAAGGTGATCCAGAAACGCGTCATACGCTTATCCGTGACCATTACCTTGCCGGTTTTTTGCTGCGCGAGGAACAGAGGAATCACACTCCCACGGCTTCCGACCACATTGCCGTACCGCACGCATGAGAAACGCGTGTGCGCGAGTCCGGCGTAGGAGTTCCCCTGTACGAACAACTTCTCCGCGACCTGCTTCGTCGCTCCGTACAGGTTCACGGGGTTGACGGCCTTATCCGTGGACAGCGCAATGATGCGCTTCACGCCGCAATCAATCGCGGCGTCAATGATGTTTTTGGCGCCGATAATATTCGTTTGGACTGCTTCAAAAGGGTTGTATTCGCAAGCCGGCACCTGCTTGAGCGCAGCCGCATGCACCACCACGTCCACTCCGTGAAACGCGCGGTAGAGTCTGTCTTTATCCCGGACATCACCGAGAAAGTAGCGGAGAGGGGAATCGCCGATGTCGGGGAACATTTGCCTCATGTCATGCTGCTTCAGCTCATCGCGGCTGAGCACAATGAGTTTCTTGGGTCGCTTTTCCCGCAGCATGATTTCTACGAATTTCTTGCCGAAGGAGCCGGTGCCCCCGGTGATCAACACCGTTGCCTTTGACCAGTCTAAAGGTTCCACGTGTCTCTCCTCGCGCTCAATGACTTTCCTTCCCTGTGATCAGCTCTGCGATTCTGTGACCGGGACGTTCTCCCTCATAGAGGGGCGGTCGCAGTCCAGATTCCCAAGCTTTGCTAACTGCCTTCAGTAACCGGTCCGTATCCGCTCCCACCAACCGGTTCCAACCGGACGCCACTGTTTCGACCCACTCCGTTTCATCCCGTAGGGTAATGCAGGGGACACCCAGCCAATAGGCCTCTTTTTGGACCCCGCCTGAATCCGTGAGGATGATTCTGGCGTCCGACTCTAGGGCGCACATCTCGAGGTATGATGCAGGCGGGATCAAATTAATGTGCGGAGGGGCTGTCCAACCCAGGTTCCCGAGGGCCGCTTCGGTGCGGGGATGCACCGGGAAAATAATTTTCTCGTCTATCGCAGCAAGACCAGTCAGGATCGAGCGCAAGCGCACGTGATCATCGGTATTTTCCGCTCGGTGCAGCGTCACGAGCAGATATTGTTTGGGCCTGAGATCCAAGTGTTTTGATATCATTGAGCGTTGTTGCGCGCGATGGACTCCGAATCGCAATGCCTCCGCCATCACATCGCCAACCAGATGGACACCGTTCGTAAGCCCTTCCCGCGCCAGGTTTTCTATTGCGGTCTGGCTGGGGCAGAACAGCAAGCTGGAGAGATGGTCGGTCACAACGCGATTGACCTCTTCGGGCATGCTGCGGGTAAAGCTCCGCAAACCGGCCTCAACGTGGTCCACAGGTATTTTCAGTTTCGCCGCGGCGAGCGCGCCCGCAAGCGTGGAGTTGGTATCCCCGAAGACGAGCACGCGATCAGGGCGCTCCTTCTCGAGCACGGCCTCAAGCTGCTCGAGCATGCGCCCCGTCTGGGCGCCATGGCTCGTGGAGCCGATACCCAGGTTGTAATCCGGAGCCGGTATCTCTAATTCCTGGAAGAACACGGCCGACATCTCAGTATCGTAATGCTGGCCGGTATGGATCAAGATCTCTCGCGCCACCGCGCGCAACGCCCGGCTCACCACAGCGGCCTTGATGAATTGGGGACGCGCGCCGACGATCGAGCAGACTTTCATGCGGATCTTGGCTGCATCCTTTGGCATCGCCATTGGAAGTTCTCGTACCGTGACATGGTCCTGATATATGATCCAGACACAGCTCCGCCCTCTCACTTACAGAACTTAAAAAGCCCTGGAGGCCTGACGCCGCCAGTAACAAAGAGAACCAGAGCGGCTTGCTATGTCTTCACGCTACTTCAGGGGGCAGAGAGCGATGATCTTCTCTCTCGGCATACCGGCCCCCACCAAACGGCTTTGAATCTTCTTGGAATCAGCCATGTCAGCAATCAGAACGGCGTCAAAATCCCAGTTCGCCAACGCCTCGGCGGGCCAAAGAGGGAAGGAAAGAAATGTGGTTCCCCGCTTGCCGTCTACAAAGCCCACCAATGTCAGGTCCATT
>VBON01000323.1 GCA_005877525.1 Nitrospirota bacterium | reverse complement strand
TCTTTCGCAACCTCGCGAGCGAAGGTGTTGTGCTGTCGGGGGCCATGCTGAAGACACTGTGGGCCACCTATCTTCAGAGCGCACACGAAGCGATCAGCCGTTATCAAGATGACGCGGCGATCAATAGCCTCACGTTCGATCGGCACGAGGAGCGGACAGCGGTCGAGGTGTTTTTGAAAGGTCTGAAGCTGGCGACCGATGTATTCCTCGAGGATCCGCTGTGGGTGCCGATGCTCTCGAATTGGAGCCGCGTGGCCGGGGCAGTGCCCGATATCTTCGATCGCTTGATTGAAGCTGTTGAGCAGGACCATGCCTGGGACCCTAAAGCCGAGGACGCACAACTTCGACGATGATAGTCGCGCCCGCCTCTCTAACGCCGCAAACAGAAACGGTGGTGCAGGCGATCGGCGAGACCGAAGTTCTCGTCGGCATCCCCAGCTATAACAACGCCGATACGATAGGACATGTCGTCCGGGCTATCAGCGTCGGCTTGGCCAAATATTTTCCACGCGCCCGGGCCGTGCTGGTCAATTCCGACGGGGGTTCCTCGGACGGGACGCCGGAAGTTGTGGCGCAGAGCGTCGTAGACTATGGCGCCATGCTCATCAGTGAGCGCCAGAGCCTCCTACACAAGATCATCACGCCTTATCACGGCCTCCCTGGCAAGGGCAGTGCCTTCCGGACGGTTTTTGAAATCGCACGACGCCTGAAGGCAAAAGCGTGCGCCGTCGTGGACTCGGACCTCCGCAGTATTACTCCCGAATGGATCGAGGTTCTGCTCCGGCCGGTCCTCGACGAGGGCTATGACTATGTCGCGCCGTATTACTTGCGGCATAAGTATGACGGCACCATTACGAACAGCATCGTTTACCCGTTAACCCGCTGCCTCTATGGTCAGCGGATTCGCCAGCCGATCGGTGGGGATTTCGGATTTTCCGGAGCGCTCGCCGCACACTACTTGGACAAGCACGTGTGGGAATCGGACGTGGCGCGATTCGGCATCGACATCTGGATGACGACAGAAGCGATCGCCAGTGGCGCGCGCGTTTGCCAAAGTTTTCTTGGCGCCAAGATCCATAATCCCAAGGATCCCGCCGCGGACCTCTCCGCGATGTTGGTGCAGGTGGCGGGGGCCCTCTTCTCGCTAATGGAAGAACATCAGACGGTCTGGACGAGCATCGAAGGCTCGAAACCGGTGACGCTCTTCGGCTTTCAGTATCAAGTGGGAGTAGAACCGGTGCACGTGAATATTGACGCGATGATCGCCAACTTTCGGCAAGGTCTAGCAGACCTGGAACCGATCTGGCGGCAGATGCTGGCCGCCGAGACTCTCGAGGGGTTGTTTTTATTGAAGGAGTGTCCGCCACAGGCTTTCCATATCCCCGATGACCTCTGGACTCGGATCGTGTACGACATTGCGGTTGCCTATCATCAATATTCGATGCCTCGTGAGCATTTGTTAAAAGCCCTCACCCCCCTATACCTCGGGCGGACCGCATCGTTTGTGCTTGAGACGCAGGGGCTGACATCAATAGAAGCCGAGGGCCGGATCGAGCTACTGTGCCAAACATTCGAAAAGCAAAAGTCCTACTTGATCCAGCGCTGGGGTCCTGTGGAAAAGCCTCCGGCGAGCGGACTCAACGTGAGCGGGTGACCAGGGGAAAAGCGGCCGTCCTTGGGGCAAGC
>VBON01000322.1:2362-3456 GCA_005877525.1 Nitrospirota bacterium | reverse complement strand
AGCCGAACTTTTCTTGCACCTTCAGAGACTCTCCTTACGCTTTCATGCAGCCCGCTCAGTCGGCGACCTAATCGCCCGCGTCATGCGCGATAGTTATTGCATGCATTCCCTGGTGCTAGAGGCGCTGCTTCCCGTTCTGCACTCAGTGGCGATGCTGGTCGCCATGTTCATCATCATGTGGCAGCTCGATTCGACCCTCACGCTGGTGTCTTTGGGAGTCGTGCCCTTTTTGATCCTGTCGATCAAGATTTTCGCGAGTCCGATGGAGGCGCGCAGCCGGGAGCATCGTGATCTTGAAGGAACGATGACCTCCCTGGTTCATCAAACGTTAACCGCCATTCCGGCAGTCCAGGCCTTTACCCGGGAGGAGCTGGAGCACGCGCGCTTTCAGACCACTGCAACCCAGGCCCTGGCCGCATACCAGAGATCGATTGCCACGGACATGTGGTTCAAGCTCTTCGTCGGGTTCATTACGGCCATGGGTACGGCGGGGGTGATGTGGCTCGGCGCGCAGCACACGTTGGAAGGAAGGATGACCGTTGGCAGCATTCTGATCTTCATCTTCATCTCCTACCTCGCGGCCCTCTACGGCCCGCTGAACTCGCTTAGTTACACCGCCTCGGCGTTTCAAAGCGCGATGGCCAGCGCAGACCGAGTGTTAGAGGTGCTGAACGATCCGGTGGATATTCGCGATGCTCCCGATGCCCGTCCCATTAGACTCCGGGGTCATGTTTGCTATGAAGATGTGACAGTGGGATACGAATCGGATCGGCCAGTCCTCACCAAGGTGTCGTTTGAGGCCAGGCCTGGTGAGGTCGTTGCCATCGTGGGTTCGAGTGGAGCCGGGAAAAGCACCTTGGTGAGCATGCTGCTCCGGTTTCTTGATCCCTGGTCCGGCCGGGTCCTGGTGGACGGCCATGATCTGCGGCAGCTGCAGCTTTGTTCGCTACGCCAGCAGGTGGCGATCGTTCTACAAGAATCATTTATCTTGCCCCTGCCGATTGCGCAGAACATCGCCTACGGCAAGGCGAATGCGACGCGTGAGGAGGTGATCGCGGCCGCCGAGGCGGCAAATGCCGACGAGTTCATCCGCC
>VBON01000322.1:0-2299 GCA_005877525.1 Nitrospirota bacterium | reverse complement strand
CTTTTTGAAACATGCCCCGATCCTGATCCTCGATGAGCCGACATCGGCCCTCGATGCTCACATGGAGGGGCTCTTGGTGAACACCCTGGAGCGATTGATGAAGGGCTGCACGACCTTCATCATTGCGCACCGGCTCTCCACCATTCGAAAAGCCGATCGTATTCTTGTCCTGGACCACGGCACGCTTGCAGAGCAGGGCCAGCATGCCGAGCTGATCGCCAATGACGGGCTGTATGCGAGGCTGTATCGTCAGCAACTCAATTTTGCGCAGCATCAACCGCTTCTCAGGACTGCGAAGTAGGAGGACTATGCGTTCTGGGTTGCGGGTCGTCGTGTTCGGCATCCTCGGTCACATCCCGCTCGCCGGTATCGCCTGGCAGGCGTTGCATTACCTGGAAGGGTTTCGGCGGTTAAGCTGCGACGTCCATTATGTCGAGGATACCGGCGCTTGGCCCTACCAGCCAAAGGGCAATGGTGCGTCCGAAGATTCTGCGGACACGATCAACTATATCGCGCGTGTGATGGACTGGTGTAGCTTGGCGGATCGGTGGGCCTATTGCTCTGAGCCCCAGGGTCGCCGCATCTTCGGTCTGACGTCGCACCAACTCGCCCAGGTGCTGGAACAAGCCGATGTCCTAGTCAACCTGACGGGAGCTACCATCCTGCGGGAAGAACACCTTCGCATCCCGGTTCGCATCTACCTCGAGACTGATCCGGTTCAAGCGCAAGTGAAGATCGCCCAGGGTCATCACCTCACGCTCGATATCCTTCAGCAACATACCCATCACTTCAGCTTCGGCGAGAATTTAGGAGCGCCGGATTGCGGCGTCCCCATCGGGGAATTAAAGTATCAGCCGACCCGTCAGCCGATCGTGCCCGACTGGTGGACTCCTGAGGCGACACGCGTGAACGGGGCTTGTTTCAGTACGATTGCCAACTGGCGGCAGTCGGGACGGGATGTGACGCTTAATGGCGACACCTATCACTGGAGTAAACACCAGGAGTTTTTAAAATTCCTACATCTTCCCGAGCAAAGTCACCGCCCCTTCGAATTGGCCCTCGCCTGCGATGATCCGGACGCGCTCCAGCTCTTACGTTCGCATGGCTGGCGCGTGCGTGATGCGATCGCCTTGTCCGAAGATATCCTGCCCTATCGCGACTACATACTGCAGTCCCGGGGCGAATTCACGGTGGCAAAGGACCAAAATATCAGGCTCCGCACCGGTTGGTTCAGTGATCGAAGCGTCTGTTACTTAGCCGCCGGTCGCCCTGTCATCACGCAGGATACTGGCTTCGGCAAGATGTTGCCAACAGGCAAAGGTCTCTTCGCCTATCGGACCATGGAGCAGATCCTGGATGCCCTCGAGCAGATCAGTGCCGACTACAGTCTGCACAGGCAGGCTGCCGAAGAGATCGCTGTAGAGTATTTTTCGGCCGATCGGGTATTGGCGAGCCTCTTGGAGCGTGCCGGGGTATGAAAAAGGCGATGATGCGATATCTGATCGTCAATGCAGACGATTTTGGCCTCAGCCATGGAGTCAACCGCGGCGTCACGCAAGCGCACGCCGCAGGAATCCTTACGAGCGCCAGCCTCATGGTGTATGGATCCGCCGCAAGCGAAGCCGCCGCGTATAGCCGGCGCCAGCGGAACTTCAGCACCGGCCTGCATGTAGACCTCGGCGAATGGATCTACCAGAAGGGGGACTGGCAGCCCATCTATCAGAAGGCCGCATTGGACGACCCGAAAGCTGTCGGGAAGGAAGTGTCGCGTCAAATGACAATGTTCCGGCGGCTTGTGGGTAAGAATCCAACGCATCTTGATAGCCATCAACATGTGCACCGCCACGCAGCCGTGCTGAATGTGTTGGTGAGGCTGTCGCGTCGACTTGGAGTTCCTCTCCGGCACCACAACCCGAGCATTCACTATTGTGGCGCGTTCTATGGACAGACAGGAGAAGGCGCACCTCGGCGGCACGTTCTTAGTCGATTGGGACTTCGCAAGATCCTTAAAGGACTCCCGATTGGCCTATCCGAGTTGTGCTGTCACCCAGGCCTCGACAACGATGTCAAGAGCGTCTACCGAACTGAGCGCACCAAGGAAGTACAGGTGCTCTGCGATCCGCGAATCCGGGAGACGTTGATTGCCGAGGCGATCGAATTGCGTTCGTTCGCGGATTTGGACGGACTGAGAATCGCATGACAGCGCTTTTCCACCCGCTTGTCCCTGGGGCTTGGCTGCCTGGGGATTGGTTTCATCGGAGCCTTCCTACAAATATTATGGCGGGAGAGAATAAAGTCA
>VBON01000325.1 GCA_005877525.1 Nitrospirota bacterium | reverse complement strand
GTGAAGCAGGCGCACGAACGCGGCTGGAAGACAGGGTCCACGGGCTGGGGCTATGCATTCGATCCGATGCGTACGCGGCGATTGATCCTGAGAAGCCAAGGCACGGCGGTGTCCGCACGGACCTTGGCAAAAAAACCGAACATTCCCGGCAAGTATTTTTCGATCGCGCGCTGCTTTCGTTATGACCAGGTGGACGCGACCCATGCTCCGGACTTCTACCAGATTGAAGGCATTGTCCTCGGCGAAGATATTAACTTTCGTACCTTGCTGGGCTTGTTGAACCTGTTTGCAGGTGAGATCGCGCAGGCTCAGGAAAGTAAATTCCTCCCAGCCTACTTCCCGTTCACCGAACCCTCGGTGGAACTGCACGTGCGTCATCCCCGTCTGGGCTGGATGGAGCTCGGCGGTGCCGGGCTCTTCCGTCCGGAAGTGACGCAGCCGCTGGGTGTCGACGTACCCGTCATTGCGTGGGGATTGGGTCTCGATCGCATGGCGATGGTGGCACTCGAGATCCACGACATCCGCGACCTCTTTTCGGCCGACCTCGAGATGATCCGCTCCAAACGCGTCCAATACTGAGCGCCGATCCCATGCCTACAATCTCCATCTCCCGCAGCGATCTTGATCGACTCATCGGCCGCCGCGCGACCGAGAAAGAGCTTGATGCCTGGCTCCCATTGGTCAAAGGCGAAGTGAAGGATGTCGACGCCGCCACTGGAGCGCTCAAGATTGAATTGCAGGACTCGAACCGTCCGGATCTCTGGTGCGTCGAGGGCATCGCCCGACAGATCCGCTGCAAGTTGAAAGGCGCTCCGGGCGCCTATCCCTACGTCAAAACCGGCAAAGGCCGCCGCGATCAGGTGCTGGTTGAGAAAGGCTTGGAACAGGTGCGTCCATTCGTCGCCGCCTGTAAGGCGCGCGGCTGTACCGTCTCGGAGGAGGTTCTCACACAGCTCATTCAGACACAGGAGAAGCTTGCGGAGATCTTCGGCCGGCAACGCCGAACCGTGTCGATCGGGCTGTACCGC
>VBON01000320.1 GCA_005877525.1 Nitrospirota bacterium | reverse complement strand
TGCTGGCCAAGCGCTATAAAGACCGGCTCGATACAGATGCCGAACAATTCATCGGTTTTGCCGTCGATGGGGCCGAACGCATGGAGCAACTGATTCAAGACCTGCTGACCTATTCGCGGGTGAGTGTCGCGGATAAGCAGTTCCAACCGGTAGATTGCCAGGCGGCATTCACACTGGCGCTGATCAACCTCAAAACCGCCATCGAGGAGAGCGGGGCAACCGTGACTCGGGGTCCGCTCCCGGTGGTGCCCGGAGATCATACGCAATTGGCCCAGTTGTTCCAGAATTTGATCGGCAATGCCGTGAAGTATCGGAGCGAAGCTCCACCTACAGTCCATGTTTCAGCCACGCGACGGACTGTGCCCGATGATTCAGACGAATGGCTCTTTTCAGTGAGGGACAATGGCATCGGGATCGACCCGCAGTACGCCGAGCGTATTTTCGTGATTTTCCAGCGCCTGCACGGCCGTGAGCAGTATCCCGGTACCGGTGTTGGGTTGGCTATTTGCAAGAAAATCGTCGAACGCCATGGCGGCCGGATCTGGGTGGAATCGCGACTGGGCCAGGGCTCGACATTCTATTTCACCCTTCGCGAAAACTTGTCCGGATAGTGCTCCCTACTTAAGGAGAGTGTCACTGAGGGGTATCCGGCTATTATGATACGCCTGGTCTGAGGGTTAGCCGGACGACAAGGAGGATGCGATGAGCGAGACATGCGGAGTGTTCACCTGGGCGGGTCGATGCCTGGTCTCTACACTGGTGTTGGCGATGATTGGCTGTGCCGATGACTATGGACGCCGCGATTCGACGGGGACTGCGCCGACGACGGATCGGAATTCTGCGTCTATCACCAGTCCGGCGCAAGAGGATGTGCGCTTCGTCGCGACCGAGGAACAGGGCGCCAAGATTTGGAAAGCGAGCGGTCCGACGACCACGGCCGGCAGCGGCAATACGGTCAGCCTTAATATCAAGAACCGCGGCTCAAAACCGCTGAGCTTCAAAGTCGTCAACATGTTAAGCGCCGAGCATGGCTTCGCCATCGACACCATGAAAGTGAAAGAGGTCCTCAACCCGGGCGAAGAAAAGAGCATTTCCGTTCCATTGGCGAACATCGATCCGTCCGCCACCGACCACCGGGTCTATTGTCAGTTGCATCCCAAACATGTGCCGGCGACTTTGATCGCATTGAACGATCAACCCTCCGCCTCCGACCGTTCAACGACAAACTCCCCTGCTCAAGATACAGGTGCAGCTGCAGGCTCAGCTCCTAGCTCGCAGAGGGGGGAAGTCTCGTCGCGTCTTCCGGATGAATCGGAAGGGCAGCGCCTGATTCGTGAGCAGAGCCAAAGGCAGAGGGAAACTGAGAGCACTTCCAGCATAGAACAGGCGCCCGGCAGCATTGCACCTAAGACCTGCGAAAACTTCCCCGGGTTCGATCGCGGCTGTCCGAGAGGAGGTACCCACTAGGAGCAGGTCAATCCGAGTCTGCTATCGCACTTCCTACGTTCAGGGACGCTGAGAGCCGGCGGCACGCCCCTCCCCCGGCTTTCGGCCCGTCCTCCCTTTCACAAAAGTTCTCTTTCGACATTTTAGATGAGCCTGTCTCATTTTTGTCTATTGGTGGATTTGTTTAAGGCTGTTTCGTTGACCTTAATAGCGGAAAAGATGTAAACGAATGCCTGACGGTCCAGAAGAGCCCTCCAATACAGGGCGTCGCTGCGGCCGCACATACTAGGAGGCTATATGTTGAGATGGGCCGTAATCTTCTTCTTGATTTCCATGATTGCCGCCTTTTTCGGCTTCACCGACGTGGCAGCCGGTGCCGCCGAGATTGCGAAGGTTCTGTTTTACATCTTCGTGGCAATTTTTGTGGTGTTTCTGGTCCTGGGGCTGACTGTCGCGGAGAAACTTAGAGCCTGAAGGCATGGGACTTCGGGGTATTTGAATGGATGGCCCGGACGCGGGCCATCCCGTTCGTTAGGGTACCTTTTCAAGTAGAACGTATCACAAGCTCCGTCTCCGGGGTCTGCACAATCCAGAAACATCTTCTGTACCGCTTTGTTGGCCGCTTCAACGTGAGCACGTAACTCGCCAGATCGTTCACCTCCTGCTCGTTTAGGGGAAACTTCGGCATAATGGACCCGGGGGACACAGACTGCGGATTGCGAAAATGCCGCAGGTGCCACGTCCGGTCAGGCCGGGTATCGCCTACATACGAGAGGTCGGGGCAGATCGCTCCGCCTTCGCCATGGATACGATGGCAGGTAGCGCAGCCGAAGCGCGCGTACAACGCCTTCCCGTGTGAGACGGTCGGGTCGAGATGCGGGACGGCGTAGAGGTCCCGCAAGGAAATCCCCAAAAGAGTGAATACGACCGCGAGGAACACTCCGCCGGCGACGAGCGCCACCGGCCGGCCAGCCGGGTGCCGTGCGGGGTTGCGATCGATAAAGGGCCAGAGGAACAGCGCTATAAAAAACACCGCAGGCAGGACCCAGGTCGCAAGCGGCGCGAGAGGGCCGTGCACGTACTTCAGGAGTTGATAGTAGAATAGGAAATACCACTCCGGCACCGGGACAAAGGTGCTGTCCGAGGGATTAGCTTTATCAGCCAAGGGAAACGATACCGTAACCGCGAGGAGCACGACAGCGACAAAGATTCCCAGCATGACCACGGCATCCATGAAGACCTGGCGGGGATAGAAAGTTTCGCTGCCCCGGACCGCCTGCGATTCGCTCCAGGGGCCAGCCGGCCCCACCCGCCGCAGGATGAAGAGATGCAGGAGAATGAAGCCGACGATCAGCGCTGGCAGGAATAGAACGTGGACGGCGAAGAATCGGGACAGCGTCAAGGCTCCGAGCGACTCTCCCCCACGTAAGACCTTGACGAAGAAATCACCGATAATCGGCACAGTGCCGACCATGTTAATCCCGATCTGCGTCGCCCAATAGGCGTTCTGGTCCCACGGCAACAAATAGCCGGTGAAGGCGAAGCTGAGCGTGACCAGAAAGAGCAGCACGCCCACCATCCACATCACCTCGCGCGGCCGTTTGTACGCGCCGTACAGAAAGGCCTGCAGCATATGTAAGCCGATAGCGATGACCATTGCAGAGGCGCCCCAGTGATGCAGGCCTCGCACAAAAGCGCCGAAGGTGACTTCCTTTTCGATGAATTGAATGCTGTCGTAGGCA
>VBON01000319.1:577-2913 GCA_005877525.1 Nitrospirota bacterium | reverse complement strand
GACATCTCGGCAGGTGCCGACGGTTCGGCGCGACTAGCGGCGGGCGATGCCGAGCTTCTGCATCCTAGATTGAAGGGTGGTGCCGTGACGACGGCGCCGGGAGGCAATGCCTTTGGGCATCTTTAACTCAGCGATCGGGGCCTGAAGCTGAGACCCTTGCGATAATTGAAAAAATTAAGTGGGGTCAGAGTCAAGTTAGGTTGCCCAAGACCCGGCCAGACATTTGGAAATCGACGTTGCATCGAGCGGCATAAGGCAAGTTTCGGGCGACTCTTTCGATCTTCTCTTTCATGCGATCCGCAATTATTACGGATGCACCCTCTTCAACGAAGCGACGTGCAGTAGCTTCGCCTATTCCCGAACCGCCGCCGGTGATGATGGCAACTTTTCCTGAAAGCGATTCACCATGCTAGCTCCCTCCGATTTATTTCCAAGTTCATTCAAACCCATTCAGAATTAGTTCACTTGATCTGCACGCTGTAGCCGCCGTCAGCCATCACGACCGAGCCGACGAAGAAGCTCGCCCTGTCGGATGCCAGGAAGGCGATGATCTCCGCGATCTCCTCCGGCTGCGCGGCGCGGCCGATGGGCGCACCCTTGCCGTGTTCCCGCAGAAAGCCGGGACCGTCGTCCATAATGTCGTTCAGGAGGTTCGTGATCACATCACCTGCGCCGATCGCATTCACGCGGATGCCGTGCTCGGCCAGTTCCAGCGCAAGCGTGCGCGTAAGTTGCGCGAGCGCGCCTTTCGAAGCGCAGTAAGCGGCGATGGTCGGGAAAGCGAAGTAAGAGGCGTAAGACGCGACGTTGATGATGGCGCCGCTCTTGTTCGGGATCATCACCTTCGCCGCTTCGCGCGAGTGGAGGAAGGCGCCTGTGACATTCGTCGCCATGACCCACTCCCAGTCCTCGCGGGTCATCTCGACGACCGGCTTATAGACGATGCGCGCGGCGTTGTTGACGAGAATGTCAAGACGACCAAAGCGCTCAAGCGCGAGCGCGACCACCCTCTCGGCGCTGCCGTCCTGCGAAATGTCGGCGACCAGCGTCGCGACGCCGGGGCGGGCGAGACCCTCAACCTCAGGGTTGATGTCTTCCGCGACGACCTTCGCTCCGCGGGCGTGTAGCAGTTCGGTCGTCGCTCTCCCGATGCCGCTCGCGGCCCCGGTCACAATTGCCACCTTGTCCTTCACTTCGTTGACCGCTTTGTTAGACATCGCGTCGTCTTCTCCTTATCTTCGGTGTCATCGATTCTTCTTGAAACCAAGGCTTTTCCCTGAGAGTCATGACTACAAGCCCGCATTCAGATAACAGGTGAGCAAATACTGACTCGACTTCCGAACATTCACTTTTCCCATCGCTACTTCTCGAAAACACCCAATTGACGAAGACCGGTCATCCAATCCTCCGTGTGCCAGGTTCGAATAATTTTCCCATCTTTGAATTCATGAATATCGACGACCTGAATGGTCATTTTCATGTTCTTTGCCGGAAACCCCATGAAGGCTTCTTTTTGTGTGCCTGCCATTTCGGCGCGGACGATGACCTTGTTTCCATCTTGGAGAACATCCTTGATCGTAAGATTCAGATCAGGAAAAGTGGTTGTGAGCCGGGCGAGAAGAGGTTTTACACCTTCTGGACCAGTAGGCGTGCCGGGAGGTGACGGAATATCCACCCAGGTCTCGTGCAGGATTCTGTCGAGGATAGCCGGATCGTTTTTGCTGAATGCTTCATACCAAAGCGTAACGTCCTTCTTGTAATTGCTCATATCTTCCTTTCTGTTCGTGTCCACACCTTCCGTGTGGGCGCACGAATACAGGATTAGACACAGCAAGGTTAGTAAACACGTGCTGCCCTTCAGTGATTCGCGTAATGCTAATGCATGCTCTTCCACGAGTTGCGCTGCTGTCTTCATTGTCATCTCGGTAATCTCCTGAGGCCTTACTTGGTCACGCTGCGCGCTTTGATGAATCGACCATGGTGCGGACGCCGAAGCGGTCAGCAGCTTTCCTCTTTCATAAAGGCCTCAGCACGCTTCGCCATCTCATCGGGCGGCACATCCTCCACGTGCGTTGCGAAGTGCCAATGGTGGCCGAACGGATCTTCCAGGGTGCCTGACCGGTCGCCATAAAACTTATTCTCGACCGCTTCAAGCACCTTCGCTCCGGCGCCGACAGCCCGCTTGACGAACGTGTCCACATCCGGGACATACACCATAATACTCACGGGTGTACCGCCGAGCGCCTGAGGACTCCTGTGATTCAGCCCATGGAACTCGTCGGCCAGCATGATGATCGCATCGCCAATCTTGATTTCCGCGTGCCCCACGGTCCCTC
>VBON01000319.1:0-521 GCA_005877525.1 Nitrospirota bacterium | reverse complement strand
CTCCGTCGCTCCAAACCCCTTTTTGTAAAAGTCGAGAGCCTTGGCAGCACCTTTAATGATCAGATAAGGTGTTGCCCCTTCGTACCCTTTAGGGATCGGTTGTACCTTGCCTGACATGGATGACCTCCTCCGTGAAAGACCAGTATCTTCATAAGATCTCATCCAATGATTTGCCCGATAAGTCCTTCTCGGTCTAGTTAGCTTGCGCTAGGGACGCGCGTCATCAACTCGAGAATGTGGCCGTTGGGATCCCGGAAGTAGACGCCTCTGCCGCCATTCCACGAATTGAGCTGCTTGTTCTCCAGATTCCACGGCTCGCTGCCGTATGCGAGTCCTGCCTCTTGCACTCGCTTCAAAATGGCGTCGAACTCCGGGTCGCTCACGTGAAAGGCGTAGTGAAGGACGTCAAAACGGCCGTGATTGTCGAAATCGAGTGTCAGAGTCTCATTGACGCGCACAGGAGCAAAGTGTCCACTCGCCTTCTCGTACTTCAATCCAAAGATATCCGCGAAAAAGCGAGC
>VBON01000033.1 GCA_005877525.1 Nitrospirota bacterium | reverse complement strand
GGGGATATTGAGTTCGGTCCGATACTTGGCCACTGTCCGGCGGGCGAGGAGCACATTCTGGTCTTTTAAGCGGGCTACAATCTCTTGGTCTTTGAGCGGATGGTTCTGATCCTCCTGGTCGACCATCCTGCGGATCATTTCCCGCACCGCGACGGAAGACAATTCGATGAGGCCTTCCTGAGACCGAGGAATACTGGCGTTAAAAAAGAACTTCAATTCGAGGATGCCTTGCGGGCAGTGGAGGTATTTATTGGAGGTCACCCGGCTGATCGTAGATTCATGCATCTGGACGTCTTCGGCCACGTCCCGGAGAATCATGGGCCGCAGGTACTGCACGCCATGGTCAAAGAAGGGCTCCTGGAATTTCACAATGCTTTCCACCACCCGTGTGATGGTCTTGTTTCGCTGCTCAATGCTTCGAATCAGCCATTGTGCGGAGCGCAGTTTTTCATCTAAAAACGCCCGTGTGCTATCGGCCGGGTCCCGCTTGCCCACCAGAAAACGTCGGTAGTAGGAACTGATACGAAACCGCGGCATGCCATCATCGTTCAACATCACCACCCACTCGCCTTCCGATTTCACGACATAGACGTCGGGAATGATCGGATGGCTGTCCGATGGAAAGAACGGCCGACCGGGTTTCGGCTCCAGACCTTCGATGATTTTCGTGGCCTGTACCACGGCGTCCACGGAGACGCACAGAGATTTGGCAATCGACGGGTATCGCTTGCGCTCGAGATCCGACAAATGGTGGCGCACAATCATCTCAACGAGCGATCCGGTCAACCCCAATTGTTCCACCTGCAGCAGGAGGCATTCCTTGAGATCGCGCGCAGCGACGCCGGCAGGGTCGAATCCCTGAATCACCTTCAAGGCCTCGAGACTCTGCGCCATAGACGTACCGGTCGTCTCGGCAAGATCTTCGAGAGGCGTTCTCAGGTATCCTTCCTCGTCGAGGTTGCCGATGATGGCTCGCCCCACTTCCTGTTCGGCTTTGTCCAAGGGAGAGAGCGCGAGCTGCCAGAGCAGATGTTCCTCCAGCGACTCTCCCTGCTTCATCGTCTGGTCGATGGAGGGCATCTCGTCGCGCCCGGTACGAGGGGCCTCCATATCTCCATATCGTTGGTTGTCGTCGAAATACTCGTCCCAACTGGAAGCGAGTTCATCCCGTTCTTCGCTCGGAGCTTCCGCGCTGGGGGCGACGTCGTCGGTTTTTGCCACGGCGGGGGTTTCATCGTTGGCGGCAATCTCAGTGTCGGCTTCGTCAAGCTCTGCGCCCGCCTCCTCGAGCATGGGATTTTCTTCTAATTGCTGGGTCAGCGCATCCTGCAGTTCCAGCCGGGAGAGTTGCAGCAGCTTGATCGCCTGCTGCAACTGAGGCGTCATGACGAGTTTTTGAGAGAGGCGAAGGTCAAGCCGGGGTTGCATATCTGCTAATCCTACTACAGACGAAAGGTCTCGCCCAGGTAAAGTTCCCGGGCGAGCCGGCTATTGGCGAGATACTCGGGCGGTCCTTCTTCCAGGATCTCGCCATCATGAATGATATATGCTCGATCGGCGATCAACAGGGTCTGTTGCACGTTGTGATCGGTGATCAGAATCCCGATATCCCGCTTTTTGAGCTGTCGGATAATGCCCTGTATATCTCCCACAGCAATAGGGTCGATGCCGGCGAATGGCTCGTCCAGCATGAGAAAGTACGGCCTGGTCACCAGCGCACGCGCAATCTCCACGTAAAAGCCTTACTGCGGCGCACATGGTCAAGACCCAGGTCCTTAATACCGGTTTCCAGCCTTTCTTGCTGTTCTTCCTGAGGAAGGTCGAGTTCTTCAAGGATCACCATTAAGTTTTGCTCTACCGTCATGCGCCGAAACACCGAGGACTCCTGGGGCAAATAGCCGATGCCCTGCCGAGCCCGTTGGTACATCGGCATTTTGGTGATGGTGCGATCCCCCAGGAATACCTCTCCCTTTTCTGGCAGCGTTAACCCAACCATGATGTCAAAGATAGTGGTCTTTCCGGCACCGTTCGGACCCAATAGCCCGACAATTTCTCCGGACTGAACCGACAGACTGGCCCCCTTGACGACTTTGCGTCCTCGATAGGCCTTCTCGAGGCCACTGGCCTGGAAGAGCAATGGACCCGAGCGATTCACTTGGGTGCGCCGTCCGCTTCGTTAATGACCACCCGGCTGCTCTCGACGATGCTGCGATCTTCTTTTAAGAACATTGTCATTCTCACACCGGTGACGTGGTACCCTTCCTCCCAGACTTCAGGGTCACCGGTCAGGACGAGTTTGTCATCGTGTTGGGAGTACACCGCCTTCTTCGACTTCGATTTTTTCCCTCCCTGCTCCATGATTACGTTTCCCATTGCCTCAATCCACGACACCGACCGGGTCCCCAGGGTAGGTAGCTCCGGACCGGTCCGCCCCGACGGGGGCGCGGGTTTTGCGCTGCTCTTCTGCGCCGGTGTGGCGGTCTCGGATGCACCGGCAAAATGCACAATCATATGATCGGCGTGCATAATAAAACCCACCTTCGTCATTGCCACTTTTCCGTCGAAGACGGCCATGTTCTCTTGATTTTTGAAGACCAGCGACTGCGAGGTGATCACGATGGTGTCAGCAGGAGTCGCGGGAATACGATCCGCCGGTTCCGCCGCCAGAACCAAGCCTCCGCAGAGGAGGACGGCCAGTCCGTTAATGGACCTCCACACGGGCATCGCGACGGATCCTCATTTCTCGTGTAGTGAGCAGCGTATCCATTCCTTGGCCGGTCACCTCCATACGATTGGGCCCCGTAATCCTGACCGGTTCATCGGTCCAAAACCGACGCTCAATGTTAACCCACGCGAGCCGCGGGGTATAGATCGTATAGCCGTCCTCAAATACCAGAGCAAGATCTCCGGATCGTTTGCTGAGCACAAAATCCTTTGATACCGTGTTGATCGTGCCATCGTCGCCTTCCACGGTCATTTGGAGTCCTCGGGCATCGGACAATGTGACGACAACGTCCTTTAGGATCGCTTTGGAGTCCGCATCGAACACTTGCGCTTCCTTCGCGTGGATTTTCCAATCTACCTGGCCCTCTTTGCTTTCGACGAAGGAGAATTCCCGCAAGCCGGCATCGGCGTTCTGGGGCAGGACGGAGACGGACACTGCAGGAATTCGTCTTGACGGACCTTGCAGGACGTACAGAATCAGAGTGACTACCACAACCAGCATAATGCCGAGAAGACCGCCCCGGACGAGGCGTTCCCGATTCATCGTCGCCAGAAAGGACATGCGGGATAATAACACAAGTACTGATGAGGGCAAAGGGGACCCGTGAGCTACGGCGTCGCGGTCGCGTAATCAGCTCATGCCTTGACGCTGGCCGTGTCCTGTGCCGGAGCTGCGGCAGGCGCTTTGGATCCCTTCTTGCTGCTCTCTGCGCCCGCACTGTCTTTCGGAGGCGCGGCGCGTGCCACCAACTCGATCACCACCATCCGCGCGGCATCTCCGATGCGGCGCCTGGTCTTGATCAACCGGGTGTAGCCACCCGGCCGCTCAGCGAACCGCCCCGCAAGGTCGCTGAAGACTTTACCGACCACCTCGCGGGTCCTGACGTATGCAAGCGCGCGCCGGCGGGCATGTAGATCCCCGCGTTTGCCGAGCGTGATGATTCGATCCGCAAGGATGCGCACTTCCTTCGCCTTGGCCTCGGTCGTTTCGATGCGCTCGTGTTCTAATAGGGAGGTCACCAGGCTCCGGAACAACGCCCGCCGATGGTGTGTATTGCGGCCCAGTTGACGACCGCTTTTCCGGTGACGCATGGAATCCCTACTCCTCTCGCTTCTCGGAGCCGCCGTCCGAGAGGTGATCTAACTTCATCCCGAGGCCCAAACCCATTTCGCTCAGAATTTCCTTGATCTCATTGAGCGACTTCTTGCCGAAGTTCTTCGTGCGCAACATGTCTGCCTCGGTTTTTTGAACCAGATCGGCGATCGTCTTAATGTTCGCATTCTTTAAGCAATTGGCCGCCCGCACGGAGAGCTCGAGCTCGTTGACGCTGCGCAATAGATTTTTGTTGCTCTCGGTGATGGACTCGGCCACTGCGGGCCGACTGATTGTCTCTTCCATATCCTTCACGTTGATGAAGATGTCCAGGTGTCCACGGACGATCAGCGCTGCGTCCGAGAGCGCCTCTTCGGGAGAGATGCTTCCGTCGGTGTACACTTCGAGTATGAGCTTGTCGTAGTCCGTCATGCGACCAACGCGCGCATTTTCCACGAGGTAGTTGACACGCGTGACAGGAGAATAGAGGGCATCCACCGGGAGAACCCCGATCGCCATCTCCTCTTCCTTATTGCGTTCGGCCGGTACATATCCCCGCCCCCGCTTGATGATCATTTCCATATCCAGATGGGCGCCTTTATCTAAGGTCGCCAGATGCAGATCAGGCGTGAGAATTTCGATATCGGCATCATGCTCGATATCGCCGGCTTTGGCGATGCCCGGCCCCTTTTTTCGCAGGTGAATGGTCTTCGTTTTATCTGCGTGGAGCTTCAGCCTGATTTTCTTGACGTTAAGGATGATATCCGTCACATCCTCGGTCACCCCAGGAATCGTCGAAAACTCGTGTAGCACGCCTTCAATTTTTACGGAGACAATGGCTGCTCCCGTCAGCGACGACAGCAACACCCTACGCAAGGAATTTCCCACGGTCGTGCCAAAGCCGCGTTCGAACGGCTCGGCCGTGAACCGCCCGTAGGTTGCCGTCAATGTCTCTTTGTCGACTTCAGTCTTGGTCGGGATCTGGAAATCACGAATACCCTTCTGCATACTGGCTCCCTTTAGGTCGAGTCAGGCGGTGGTTCGACCGCCGACCGTCGCGCACATTACCGAGAATAGAGGTCCACCACCAGCTGCTCGTTCACCGGCACCTGTATCTCGTCCTTCGCCGGCAGCCCACGCACCGATCCCGTATAGTTCGCTTTGTCAAGGTCCAGCCACCCGGGAACGCCCCGGCCGTCGACCCCCTCAAGCGCAGCGGTAATCGGTACGATGGTGCGACTTCGTAGCTTCACGGCTATGACGTCGCCCTCCCGCACGAGAAACGACGGTTTGTCCACCTTGCGATCGTTCACGCGAAAGTGCCCGTGATTGATCAATTGGCGCGCCTCATTGCGGGAAGCGGCAAAGCCCAGTCGGTAGACGACGTTATCAAGACGGCGCTCCAGCATCCGGAGAAGATTTTCACCGGTAATCCCCTCCTGACGCTCGGCTTTTGCAAAAACCCCTCGAAACTGACGTTCAAGGACTCCGTACATTCGTTTCAGCTTCTGTTTTTCCCGGAGCTGAGTGCTGTACTCCGAGGCACGAGGGCGGGCTTGTCCATGCTGTCCTGGCGGGAAAGCACGCCGCTCCACCGCGCACTTTTCTGTCATGCAGCGCGAACCTTTTAGAAACAGCTTGATGCCCTCTCGTCGACACAACCGACATACTGGTCCAGTGTATTTGGCCACGGCGATTCTCCTTACACTCGTCGGCGTTTCGGCGGCCGGCAGCCGTTATGCGGGATGGGGGTCACATCCCTGATCATATTAATACGCAGCCCCGCGGTCTGTAACGCCCGGATCGCCGATTCCCGTCCCGAGCCAGGCCCCTTGACGTATACATCCAGTTGACGCATGCCGGACTCCATCGCTTTTTTGGCGGCCACCTCGCCGGCTCGCGTAGCAGCAAAAGGGGTGCTCTTGCGCGAGCCTTTGAAGCCTTGGTTGCCAGCGCTGGCCCAGACCACCGTGTTGCCACCCATATCCGTGATGGTGACAATGGTATTATTGAAGGACGCTTGAATATGCGCCACACCGCTTTGCACGATTTTCCGTTCTTTCTTCTTGCCTTTCTTGACGCCCATATTCTTGCTCCCCCTTAGGCGGTCCGCATCGGCGTCTTTCGCGCCTTGCCCATTCCTTTCGGGCCCTTTCGAGTGCGCGCATTGGTCTTGGTCCGCTGTCCTCTGACCGGCAGCCCTTTGCGATGGCGCAGCCCCCGATAGGTCCCGATGTCCACCAAGCGTTTGATGTTCATCGACACTTCTTTGCGTAGGTCGCCTTCCACCTTCTCACGCTCGATAAGTTCGCGCAACTTGACGACCTCGTCCTCCCGCAAGTCCTTGACGCGGGTCTGTGCGGTCACCCCGGCCTTCTTCAGAATCTGCGCCGCCAGCGGCCGCCCGATCCCATAAATATAGGTCAGACCGATGTGAATCTGCTTTTCTCGCGGAAGATCGACCCCGGCGATGCGTGCCATACCGAGTTCTCCTTAAAGCTTGCGTTAACCCTGCCGTTGCTTGTGCCGAGGATTGGCGCACAGGACCCTTACGATTCCCCGGCGCCGGACCACCTTGCACTTGGAGCAGATTGGCTTCACGGATGATTTCACTTTCATGTCCCTTGCATTTCCTTTCCTGCTGCAGTCGGGGCATCCCTCTATTACACCCGCCCACCCCAGGCGCGCCGAGACGCGCCCCTTCCCGGTCTATTTAAAGCGATACGTGATGCGTCCCCGTGTCAGATCATAGGGCGAAAGCTCCACGGTTACCTTATCTCCGGGAAGGATGCGAATGAAATTCATTCGCATCTTGCCTGAAATATGAGCCAAAATCTTATGACCGTTATCGAGTTGGACTCTGAACATGGCGTTCGGAAGTGTTTCGAGAACCGCTCCCTGAACTTCAATGATGTCTTCCTTCGCCATTAGTCTCTAGACGGCGCTCCTTTCATAGTTTGGTCAGGATCTGGGGTCCTGTGTCCGTCACCGCAATAGTGTGCTCGAAGTGGGCCGAAAGACTACCGTCGCAGGTGACAGCGGTCCAACCGTCCTCGAGACACCGCGTTTCGGGCCGCCCCATATTGACCATTGGCTCTATTGCCAGCGTCATACCCGCTTTCAAGCGAGGACCCTTCCCTGGTTCTCCATAGTTAGGGATTTGCGGCTCTTCATGCAGCCGACGGCCGATCCCATGCCCGACAAATTCAGTGACTACTGAGAAGGCTGCCGCTTCAGCGTGGGTTTGCACCGCGTGCGAAATATCGGAGATGCGATGCCCCACCACCGCCTGGGCAATGCCTTTATAAAGCGCCTCTTCGGTAACCGCCAGGAGGCGTTGGGTGGAAATGGGAATCGCCCCTACTGGCACGGTGATCGCCGCGTCTCCATAGTAGCCATCGACGATAACGCCGAGATCGAGGCCGATAATATCACCCTCCTTGAGAACTTGCCTCGACGGGATACCGTGAACGACTGCGGCGTTGATCGAGGTACAAAGCGCGTGGTGGTAGACACGCTCACGCACCCGGTAGCCTTTAAAAGCCGGTACTCCTCCACGATCCACTATGAACTTCTCCGCAAACTGATCCAGCGCCTCCGTGGTCACACCCGGCTTGACCTGGCCGCGGAGGGCTTCCAGTACCTCTGCCACGATTTTCGAGGCGCGGCTCATCTTATCAATCTCTTCGGGGGATTTCAGCTCAATGCCATTCATCTGCTCTTTGTACCCTGCACCAGAGAGCGAAGGTTGCGATACACCGAATCGATCGGAGCCGTCGCATCCAGCTGCCGTAGCAAGCCGCGCTCTCTATAATAATCTACCAGGGGACTCGTCTGCTGGTCGTACACCTTTAACCGTGCGGCAATGGTATCCGGCTTGTCGTCCGTTCGTTGGACGAGGGCCGCCCCGCATTTGTCGCATCGCCCCTCTTGCCGTGGCGGGGCGTGCTCCACATGATAGACCGCCTGGCAGTCGGGACACGTTCGGCGTCCTGACAGCCTGCTGATGATCTCCTGATTCGGCGCTTCAAAATTTACCACGTAGTCGATCCCGCCGGCGCCGCTGTCCAGGAGCATGCGATCAAGTGCCTGAGCTTGCGCCACCGTTCGTGGGAACCCGTCCAGGATAAACCCATCGGCTCCATCCGAACGGGATAGCCTGTCACGAATGATACCAATAACGACGTCATCAGGAACGAGGTTGCCCGCCTCCATAAAACTCTTCGCCTGGATGCCGAGCGGCGTGCCGCGTTTAATCGCGTCTCTCAGAATCTCCCCGGTGGAGATCTGCGGGATGCCCTCCTCTGTAGCCAGGCGTTGCGCTTGAGTCCCCTTGCCGACACCGGGCGCTCCGAGAAGGATAAGACGCATTGCTAACCGCTACGGCCCTTCAAGCGGCCTTTTGCCAGAAATCCCTCATAATTGCGCATCAGCATGTGCGATTCGATCTGTTGGGCCGTATCCAGCCCGACGCCCACGGTAATCAACAAGGACGTGCCGCCAAAATAGAACGGCACCCCCAGTTTGTAGATCAGGATTTCGGGAATAATACACACGGCTGCCAGATAGAGCGATCCGGCAAAGGTGACTCGGTTCAGGACGCGATAGATGTAGTCCGAGGTGCGCTGCCCCGGTCGAATACCGGGAATAAAGCCGCCATATTTCCTCATGTTATCCGAAATGTCCACGGGATTCAAAACAACCGCCGTGTAAAAATAACAGAAGAACACGATCAGCGCCACGTACAGCACGGTGTAGGTGACCGAGCCGGGGGCGAGCATTTTGCCGAAGTCCTGCACCCACCGGTATTGAATAAAGCCGGCGATCGTCGCTGGAAACGCGATGATCGAGGATGCAAAAATCGGCGGAATCACGCCCGCAGTGTTAATCTTAAGCGGGATGTGCGTACTCTGCCCGCCGAAGACCCGCCGGCCCACGACGCGTTTTGCGTATTGCACGGGAATCTTTCGGCGCCCCGTCTCGAGAAACACGATCGCAGCGATGACTCCTACCATAGCAATGAGCAGTCCGATCAACGCGAAGCCGCTCAACTGACCCACCTCGAAGAGCCGATAGGTTTCGACGACCGCGTTGGGCAACCGCGCGACGATTCCGGCAAAAATGATCAACGAGATGCCATTGCCGATGCCCCGCTCGGTAATCTGTTCACCAAGCCACATCAGAAAGGCAGTCCCGGCTGTCAGCGTGAGCATCGTCATCAACCGAAAGCTCCACCCCGGGGCCTGGACAAAGGCGCCGCGGTTCATCCCTTCGAGGCCAATGGCGATGCCGAAGGCTTGAATCAGACCAATCCCAATTGTCCCGAACCGCGTGTATTGAATGATCTTCTTCCGCCCCCGTTCTCCTTCCTTGGCGAGTTTCGTGAGATGCGGGATGACGACCGTCAGTAATTGCAAGATGATCGATGCGCTGATGTAGGGCATGATGCCCAACGCAAAGATCGTCAGACGGGACAGCGCTCCTCCAGAGAAGATATCGAGAAAGCCCAACAGGGCCCCGCCCTGTTTCTGCAGGAATTCACTGAGTGCCTCGCTGTTAATCCCCGGCGTCGGAATGTGCGCTCCGATCCGGTAGACCGCCAGCATCCCGAGCGTGAAGAGAATCCGGTTCCGGAGCTCCGGGATGTTGAAGACGTTCTTGAGATTGGTGATAAGCCGCTCAAGCACCGTCTAAAACCTCTACCCTGCCTCCCGCGGCTTGAATCTTGGCGGCCGCCGCTTCACTAAAACGATGGGCCTGGATGGACAGCGGACGCGTGAGATTTCCTTCCGCAAGCACCTTAATGCGTGATGACCCCCTGCGGATCAGTCCCTTTTCAAGCAGCACCGCCGGCGTGATCTCCTGCGAGCCTTCCAGCCGATTGAGATCGCGCAAATTGACCACAGCCCATTCGACGCGAAAGATATTCGTAAACCCCCGCTTCGGCACGCGCCGCTTTAGGGGCATCTGTCCCCCTTCAAATCCCGGACGTTTACCGCCCCCGGACCGTGCGAGCAGACCCTTATGCCCCTTCGTCGACGTTTTGCCGTGCCCCGAGCCGATGCCGCGTCCGATGCGTTTGCGCCGTTTCCGGGAATTCGCCGCCGGCTTCAACTCATGAAGCTTCATTGGGCCTTTTCCACGCTGACCATATACGAGAGCTTATGAATCAAGCCTTTGACTTGAGCTGTGTCGGGGCGGACCACCGTATGGCGGATGCGGCGAAGGCCGAGACCCCGCAAGAGAATCCGGTGCGACCGCGGAGTGCCGATCGGACTCCTCGTTAATGTAATCTTGAGCATCTGCGGTGATCCCTTCTGTGGTGACATCGGCGGCTCAGCGATGCACTTCAGGAGTCAGAGACCCCGGAGAGCGCCGCACCCGCAATACCTCCTCAGGATCGCGCAGCCGGTTCAGGCCCTCAAGCGTGGCCAGAACGACATTGAAGGGGTTGCCGCGTCCCAAGGTCTTTGCCACGATGTTATGGATGCCGGCTAATTCAATCACCGCGCGGACCGCGCCCCCGGCGACAATCCCGGTGCCGGCCACGGCCGGTTTGAGCATGATGTGCTCGGCCCCAAAATGGCCGAGGACTTCATGCGGAATCGTGCCGTTCTTGATAGAGATCCGAACTAGGTTCTTTTTGGCGTGCTGGACGGCTTTCGAGATCGCTTCCGGTACCTCCGCTGCCTTTCCTTTGCCGATCCCTACCCACCCTTGCTCATCCCCAACAACAACCAAGGCGGTAAAATTAAACCGCTTGCCGCCTTTGACGACCTTGGCCACACGATTAATGAAAATAACCTTGTCCTTGAGATTCAGTTCGTCCGGATTAACCTTC
>VBON01000318.1 GCA_005877525.1 Nitrospirota bacterium | reverse complement strand
ATCGAGTCACCGGCGGGAAGTCCCCCGTCCTGGCGATTACCCGTGAGCTGGCCGGAAAGCTCCAGAGGCGCCTTCGGCAGGGCGGGACGGAGGCGAATGTCTACGTGGGGCTCCGGCACTGGCATCCCTCGATCGGCGAGGTCTATCGCCAGATCGAGCAAGATGGCGTCCGGAGGGTCATCGGGGTCTGCATGGCGCCTCAGAACTCGCAGATGACCGTGGGTGCGTATATCCGGAAGGTAGAGGAAGCGCGGGCGCAGTTTTCGGCGCCCAGCGCGTTCACCTGCGTCCGGAGTTGGAACACGCATACACTGTTGATTGCAGCCATCGCGGCCAATATTGAGGAGACCCGAAGGAAATTCCCGGCCGACAGCACTGTTCCCATTCTCTTTACCGCGCACAGCCTTCCCTTGCGGATTCTGGAGAACCAGGATCCCTATCCGCAGGAAGTGCGGGCCACGGTCGAAGCCGTGGCCGCAAAAGTGAGGCCGGAGGTCTGGCGGTTCGCCTACCAAAGCCAGGGACGCTCAGAAGAGCCGTGGCTGGGGCCGACGGTAGAGACGATGCTTGGGGAACTTGAGCAGGCGGGGCATCGGCACGTCCTGTTGGCGCCGATCGGCTTCGTCTCGGATCACGTCGAGATCCTGTACGACATCGACATCGAGTTCAAAAAGCTGGCGGCTCAGAAAGGCATCCGGCTCGAGCGGACGCCCATGCTCAACGCGACCGCTCCGCTCGTCGAGACACTTACCAGCGTCGTCCA
>VBON01000315.1 GCA_005877525.1 Nitrospirota bacterium | reverse complement strand
GCTTATCACCTGGTCAAGGACGAGCCAGGCACCATCACTGACCTGATCAAGCAGGGGGCCAAAGATCCGGCAGTCCAGGCAATGATCATTAACGGCGGCACGGGGATTTCCCGACGGGATTCGACCTTCGAGGCCGTGGATAGCTTATTGGAAAAGCGCTTGGAAGGATTCGGCGAGATTTTCCGCTACCTGAGTTTCAAAGACATCGGGTCAGCTGCCATGATGAGCCGTGCTACCGCCGGTCTCTACCAAAACAGGATCATCATCTCCATCCCCGGCTCTGAAAAGGCCGTTCGACTTGCCATGGAGCAACTCATCTTGAACGAGCTCGGCCACATGGTCCGGGAGATGACCAAGTAGCGGCTGTTAGTCCTGGGTGATCCGCGGCTCCGAGACGCTCTTGAAGTAAAGAAGAAGGTCGCGGACCGAGAGCAGGCCGACGATTTTTCCTTTGTCCGTCACGCCCAGATGCCGCACGCCCAGGTCTCCCATCATGTCATGGGCGTCCTGAGGAGTACGCTGGATCTCAATCGAGACAACCGGCGCGGTCATAATGGCTTCAATCTTCTCCTTCCCAAGATCCGCTCCCCGTGCCGATGCTTTGCGGACAATATCGGTTTCAGTGACAATAGCCACGATATCGCCCTCCCGTTCCACGAACAAAGAACCGACCCGCTCATCCCGCATCCGTCGCGCCGCCTCCTGAATCGTCGCATCATGCCGAATTGTTTTTAACTTGGACGTCATCAGATTCTGCAGTGTGTTCATGGTTTCCTCTTGGTTACGGAGTCAGCACGATTTTACCAAACAGTTTGCGATCGTTCATGCGTTCCTGGGCAGCGCGAGCCTCCTTGAGAGGCATCACGGAATCGATTACCGCCTGAATCCCGCCCGCACCCATCCATTTCGCTGCTTCCAATAACTCGGCGCGGGTTCCCATCATTGACCCCATAATAGTGGTCTGCCGCATATAAAGATACCGGAGGTCAAGCGTGACCGTGGGACCGGTCGTGGCGCCGCACGTAATCAGCCGCCCGCCTTTCGCCAGCGACCGCACGCTTTGCTCCCAGGTAGCCGGCCCGATATGTTCGATGACCACGTCCACGCCGCGGCCGGCCGTCAAGCTCTTGACCCAGTCGGCGATATTTTCATGCGTGTGATTGATGACCGCGTCCGCGCCTAAAGCCGTGGCTCGCGCGATCTTGTCCTCTGAGCCCACGGTGGTGAAGACGCGAGCCCCGGCGGCATGCGCCATTTGCACCGCCATGCTACCGACCCCACTGCCCGCCCCTAGCACCAGCACATCCTCGGCGGGTTGAAGTTTTGCGAGCCCGAATAACATGTGCCAGGCAGTCACGGCCGTCAATGGAAATGCCGCCGCCTGCTCAAAGGAGAGGTTCCCGGGAATCGGGATCACATTAATGGCCGGAACGGTGACGAACTCTGCCATGCCGCCATCGACCTGCGCGCCGAGAATCCGGTAGGACAGGCACAAATTATCGCGCCCCGACAGACAGAATTCGCAACGCCAACACGAAAGCCCCGGCGCAATGAAGATGCGATCACCCGGCACGCTGCCCCCCCCTTCGGTGCCGACCCGTTCCACAATGCCCGCAACGTCGCATCCACCAATGTGCGGCAGCGGCACGGCAAATGCCGGAATCCCCTGCCGGATCCAGATATCGAGATGATTGAGGGCGCAGGCCTTGACTCGCACGCAAACTTGGCCTGCGCTGAGAGAGGGCTCAATTGCTTCCTCATACCGGACCACTTCGGGTCCGCCGTGTTGATAAAAGATCGCCGCCTTCATGGGTTATTGCACCCGCCCCTGCCATTACACCCGCCCCGGCCCCCCGGGCGACTATTACACCCTCCCACCCCGCGGCCGCCAAGACAGCCGCTTTGCCCGTGGGCGCGCCGTTGTCCTGTAGGACCGGCCTTTTTCCCTATAGCGAGATGACGCCTTCGATGACGACCACCGCCTGCCCTCCGACATGCACCGACTGGATCTCGTCATCATCAGAGTGCACGTGCACCATCAACCGTGAGGGGCGGTCAATCTCATATCCCTGCTCGCAGATGATCTCCGTGGTAGGTCCTACGTCAAATAGGCACCGAGCGCGCCGGTCGCTGAGCCCGTCGCGGGGTCCTCGACGACTCCCACCGGGGAGGCGAACATCCGCGTGTGGACCGTCGACTCTTCTTCGACGGTCACCGTCGAGAAGACCATGATGCCCTGGGCCTTATGCTGCTCGCAGACGCCGTTGATCAGGACAATATTGGGGCTCGCGGCGGAAACGGCCGTCAAGGTCCGCACGGGGACTACGATGACGGGAAAGCCAGTGGAGACAATTTCCACGGGCAGCCCAGTGCCCGTGATCTTGGTCTTCGGCACACCGACGGCCTTCGCCACCTCAAAGAGATCGCGCAAGGGCTCGATGACTCCCAGGAATTCCGGTTTGGGTTGCTCCATAAAAATATTGCGGATGCAGCCGTCGTGAACAAACAACTCCACGGGAAAGACCCCCACATGGGTTTCCTGATGAAGGCGGGTCACTGGCTCGATGAGACTGATGACTCCAATATGGGCGAGAATGTAGAAGGCCCCGAGAACCGGATGCCCGGCAAAGACTATCTCCTGCAGAGGGGTAAAAAATCG
>VBON01000314.1 GCA_005877525.1 Nitrospirota bacterium | reverse complement strand
ATTTAAAACAGATCAAAGATGGTCTGAAGGAGACGGATCAGGGCCGCGACTTTGAGACTGCCGATGTGGAGCAGGCTCTCCAGGATCTGTTCCGAAAGCGTCTGCTCTATGAGGAAAGCGGCCGCTATTTGACGCTGGCATTGCCGGTCAATCAGACTTACTGAAGATCCTTTTTTTCCTTAAGATTTTCTGCTATAGATACGATGATGGATCGCGGATTGCCGATCGTAGCAACGCTCGCTCTCATACTGTTTACCGTGGAGCTAGCGGCGTCGCAGGAACGCACTACCGACCAGGTCGCGGTCACGGTCAGTATTCTACGGGATCAGGTGGTCGCGGTGACAGCCGGCGAGGGCCTGGTGAGTGTCGGCTTGACCTCGGACGATCGGCTGCTAGGCATTGAAGCGCGCGGGCTCAATGCCCTTGTCGTCACCTCCACCCGACTCCTGGGGTTCTCGGCTCAGGTGCAGCGCTGGTCGGAGCAACGCTTGAACCTGAACGAACAGGTGCTCGACCGGAAGGTCACTTCTCGACTGATATTGGTTCGCAGCGATAGGAGAGTCTTCGGGTTTCAGGGCACTTCGGGCGGCTTCTGGAAGGTGGAAGACTTGAACAGGTTAGGAGATGACTTCCAACAGATACTGGTCGGCGCGCATGTAGCCGTCGTGCTGACCAACCGCCGCGCCTTGGCCTTCTCGGCCTTCACGGGAGGCTTTTTCATCAAAGACCTTTCCACGGAGGATCCGGTGATCGAGACCACAGTCAACGACAATATTGTCATCCTCTCGACCGTCAATCGCCGGCTCATCTTCCGCTCCCAACTGGCGGCCTGGGCCGAGTTACGCTGAGCGTGGGAGAGAGGAGCGCCCAAGAAAGAGGTCCGCGATAACGGCGCATTCGACGCCGAAGGGGAGATAGCCCGCATAGCCAAGCAGCGGCATCTCGAAAAGCGAAAATCGCTGTACATACGGCACCGCATACTCCCAATGCGCGAGGCTTCTCGAGTTCCATAGTTCCCAGAGAAGCCCGCAGGCCAGTCCCGCCAGCGCCGGTAGCCAGACCGATCGCCAATCGCCACGCTGCAGGTCGGAGATCAAATGGTCCCCACCGAACAGCACCTGCAGCGAGAGCATCACCAGGAGCGGAGCGATCCATAGGAACGCGAAGAACACATTGGGCCAGATTCCAAGCCCGGCTAATCCCGCGGCGCCCACGAGCAGGACGACCGCGCTCACGAGCTTCGGTCGTGAAATACGGATCCGCCGCCAATGGCTGAGAGGACGCGTGAGGCACGGGAACGTGGCCAACCATTGCGTTGTGCCGAGTACCGCCGGCAAGACGGTGGCGAAAGGCAACGTCGCGTAGAGAACATAGTCACGCGGCGTGAAGGAATCAATGCCGACGTAGTACCAATTCTGGACGAAACGGTTCAGGTATTCAAAATACCACCAGAAAGCGGCGCTGAGCGGAAACAGCATAAAAAAATAAGCGGGGCGCTGAAGCATCATGCAGCGGCCCGTTCGCCGGAAGGTCAGTGCGTTGACGATAATGATATAACCGAGCCACAAGGGACTGAACGTGAACGCCTGCCATGCCTCAAACCAGGAGAAGCGCGTCCAGGCTAAGATCCAGGCGACTGCCAGTACCCCGGTGCCCAGCCATCCCCACCACGGGAAGTGAGCTGATGGGGACAGACGACACTGAGAAAAGTAGCCTCTCTCCTTGCGCGCGGTGCTCAGAACGCGCAATAAAACTGCAAGAATGAGAAATAGCCCCCAGGAGAATGGCGCGTGCCGGACGTAGCGGGTGATCGGCGGGAATTCCTCGTACAGGCCGAGAGGCTTGCCCGCCAGGACAATCCCCAGCAACGGCAACCCGATCAGGAGGAGGACAACAAGAGATAAGAGCGCTAGCCGTTTCACCGCGGTCGGCTGTCACGTGAACGAGGTAAGGGGTTCCGAGGCTGGACTAGGCGCAGAATGATGTACACGCGAAGGAAACGACAGGGCAAGTCAGACGGGAGCCATGTGCCCAGCCTGGAGGTATTGATCGACGCTTGCCGCCATCTTCCGGCCTTCGGCAATCGCCCACACGATCAACGATGCCCCTCGCCTCACATCGCCGCCTGCAAACACCGCCGGCACGTTCGTCATGAAATTTTGATCGGCCAGAACATTACCCCGCGCATCATATGCGACGCCTAGACTGTCCAAAAGCCCATTTCTGACCGGTCCTGTAAATCCCATCGCGAGCAAGACCAAGTCTACATTCATCTCGAAGTCGTCGCCGGGCAGCGGCGTGAACCTGCCGTTCTCGAATGTGACGCGGCCACCATGGAGCTTGGTGACGTGCCCGTTATGCCCCGTAAACCTGGTCGTGGACACGCTCCATTGGCGATCGCATCCTTCTTCATGGGCATGCGATGTGCGAAGCTGCATCGGCCAGAGCGGCCAGGGCGTGGAGTCGGCGCGCTGGGGCGGCGGCTCAGGCAGCAGTTCGAACTGATGGACTTCGACACAGCCCTGCCTGTGGGTAGTACCGAGACAGTCCGATCCGGTGTCGCCCCCCCCGATAATCACGACGCGCTTGCCTTTTGCGGTGATCGGCTCGTCGGTGATGACCTGCCCCATATTGCGTTTGTTCTGCTGGATGAGATAGTCCATGGCGAGATGGATGCCTTTGAGCTCCCGGCCCGGCACGGGAAGCTCGCGCGCCTGTTCGGCGCCCATCGCCAGGCATACGGCGTCGTACTGGCGGCGCAACTCCTCGCCGCTGAGGTCCGTGCCTACCGCGACATTCGTGCGAAACTCGACCCCTTCGGCCTTCATCTGCTCCAGCCGCCGGTCCACGACCCATTTCTCCATTTTGAAGTCCGGAATGCCGTACACCAGCAGACCGCCGATCCGGTCCGCCTTCTCAAAGACTGTCACGCGATGTCCTGCGCGCGCCAGTTGCTGCGCACACGCCAGCCCCGAGGGGCCCGAGCCGACGATGGCCACCGTCTTTCCCGTTTTATAGGGGGACAGAATAGGTTGCACCCAGCCTTCGTCGAATCCTTTATCGATGATGTTCCATTCGATGACGCGAATGGATACCGGCGACTCGTTGATCCCTAGCACGCAGGCGCTTTCGCATGGTGCCGGGCAGAGCCGGCCGGTGAATTCCGGAAAGTTGTTGGTCGTATGGAGGGCCTTGAGTGCGTCCTTCCAGCGGCCCCGATGCACCAGGTCATTCCACTCCGGGATGAGGTTGACGACCGGGCAGCCGTTATGACTCTGGCAAAATGGCACTCCGCAATCCATACAGCGCGCTGGGCTTTGAGCGCATCCTCCGCCATCGGCTCGTAGAACTCCTTCCAGTCCAGCACGCGCAGTTCGACGGGCCGGCGTTTCGGGCCCTCACGCGGATATTTCATGAAGCCCTTGGGATCAGCCATGGGCCGCCATTTCCTTCTGCGCGAGTTCCTTCGCGGCGGCGGCCTTGCGCTCCGCCAGCACCCGCTTGTAATCGATCGGCATGATCTTCACGAATTTTCTGAGCATGAGATCCGACGCATCCAGAATGGTCTTCGCCTTGCGGCTACCCGTATAGCGGTAGTGCGATTCAATCATCTCATGCAGAAGCCTTTTATCCTCTCCGGCGACCTTTTCAAGTTCCACCATGCCCATGTTGCAGCGCTGCTCAAACTTGCCGTCTTCGTTCAGTATGAATGCGATGCCACCCGACATGCCGGCGGCGAAATTACGCCCGGTCTTGCCAAGGACGACCACGATGCCGCCGGTCATGTACTCGCAGCCATGGTCGCCGGTGCCTTCGATCACCGCCCGCGCCCCGCTGTTGCGCACCGCGAAGCGCTCTCCCGCGGTGCCGTAAAAATAGGCTTCACCCTGCGTGGCGCCATACAGAGACGTGTTGCCGATCAAGATGGTTTCTTCCGGGACGAAGGTGGAATCCTTCGGCGGGTACACGATGATGCGTCCCCCGCAGAGGCCCTTGCCCAGATAGTCGTTGGACTCTCCCTCCAGTTCCAGCGTCACGCCTCGTGCGAGGAAGGCTCCAAAGGACTGCCCCGCCGAACCCGTGAACTTCAGATGGATCGTGTCGGGGGGCAAGCCTTCGAGACGATACCGCTTGGCGATGGCGCTCGAGAGGATCGTGCCCACCGTGCGGTTTACATTTCGAATGGGCAGATCCAACCGCACCGGTTGTTGGCGTTCGAGGGCCGGTTTGCAAAGCTCGATTAGTTTCCAGTCAACAGCGTCCGAAAGGCCATGGTCCTGCTTTTCCTGACAGGAGCGGGCGACCGACGGGTCGACCGTGGGTTGGTGGAGAATGGCGGAGAGATCCAGGCCCTTCGCCTTCCAGTGATCAATGGCCGGCTGTGCTTTGAGCTTATCGGTGCGCCCGATCATCTCCTCGAACTTGCGGAAGCCGAGTGCGGCCATCAATTCCCGCACTTCCTCGGCGACGAAGAAGAAATAGTTCACGACGTGTTCCGGCTGGCCGGTGAATTTGGCGCGTAAGGCCGGGTCATGCGTCGCGATGCCGACCGGACAGGTGTTCAGATGGCATTTGCGCATCATGATGCATCCTTCGGCGATCAGAGGCGCGGTAGAAAAGCCGAACTCTTCAGCGCCGAGCAAGGTCGCGATGATCACGTCGCGGCCCGTCTTCATCTGTCCATCGGTTTCGACTTTGATGCGCCCCCGCAAATTGTTGAGCACGAGCGTCTGCTGAGTTTCGGCGAGCCCCAGTTCCCAGGGGATGCCGCCGTACTTGATCGAGGAGAGGGGAGACGCCCCGGTGCCTCCCGAATCCCCGCTGATCAGCACCTTATCGGCTTTGGCTTTGGCGACGCCTGCGGCGACGGTGCCAACGCCGACTTCCGCCACGAGCTTGACCGAGATATCCGCCTCCGGATTTGCATTCTTCAGGTCATAGATCAATTGCGCGAGGTCTTCGATCGAATAGATGTCGTGATGCGGCGGTGGCGAGATGAGCTGCACGCCCGGCGTGGCATAGCGTAACCGGGCGATCGTTTCATCCACCTTATGGCCCGGCAGTTGGCCCCCTTCACCAGGTTTCGCGCCCTGAGCCATCTTGATCTGCAGTTCCTTGGCATGGACCATATAGTCGGTCGTCACGCCGAAGCGCGCCGACGCGACCTGTTTGATCGCGCTGTTCTTGCTGTCGCCGTTCGGCAACGGCACGAACCGCTCCGGGTCTTCGCCGCCCTCCCCGGTGTTGCTCTTGCCGCCGATCCGGTTCATCGCGATCGCTAAGGTTTCATGGG
>VBON01000313.1 GCA_005877525.1 Nitrospirota bacterium | reverse complement strand
TCCAGGCTGTTGACCGTGACAAAAGTCGCATTCAGATCCTTGACCTTGCCGAGCTGCGCGATGCCCCGTCCCAATTCCTCGCAGGAGTTATAAATGATATTGACCAACGTGATCGCTTCCTGGGTGGGCTTTTCGATTTTAAATACCACCAGAGCATCAGCGGCTGCCTCTATGAAATCCAGCACGTCATCGATGCAACTTGCCAGCGCATAAATATCCTCGCGATCGATCGGGGTGATGAAGGTTTGGTTCAGGTCGCGAAAGATTTTATGAGTGATGGCGTCCCCGATCGATTCAATGCGCTTGATCTCGCGCGCCTTGCGCTCGATGTCGTCGTACCCCTCCATCATCTCTTTGAGCAGGCGGCTGCCCAGTACCATGTTCTGTGCCGCCTCGGAGAACATGTCAAAGAAGGCTACCTTGCGAGGAAACAAGCTGAAACTGAACATACGAGCTCCCGGAGCCAACTAGCGAATACTTGATGGACCGGCCGAGTCTACCGGTGTTGCCGCTAGAAAATCAACGACCTCTGGGTCGAAACAACTATGCGCCGCTTCCAAGCTATACTCTGGTTCATCTCGACCCTGTTCAAGGCATGACCGCCAGGGCGAGGTAGACGCCCACCGCCGCCAGAAGGAGCGCAAGCGCGATCATCGGCCAAGCGCCTGTTCTGGTCTCAACGGGCCGGTCGATGTGCCGTTCCTCTAAAAGAAACCGCCACAAGGAAACCGGGATGAAAATCGTGCCAAGCCAGATCAATCCAGCGCCGACGATACCGGTCCGAGGGTTTGCGGCGTTTGCCCCGGTTGCCGGAGCCAGATATTTCACAAAGAGCGAAAACCGTTCGATGACAAAGCCAAACGCGATGATCGCCACGCTCGTGCGCAGCCATGCTAAAAATGTTCGCTCGTTGGCTTGATGCTCCGGAAGATTCGATCGCAAGGCTGCTGGTGGGCTAGACGTCCACCGTGACGGTCTTAATCGCAGCCTTGACTTTTGACAGCATATCGGGAGGCATGCTATCCATTTTATGGGCCAACTTGCCGTGTTCGGCGCCTAGCCTCATAACTTCTTCCTCGGTCTCGGCACGCACCTGAAACGCACAGCCGGCCCTTGGGTCCACATCCAGACAGCCGAGTTGCTTGTACTGCTTTTGGCCCATGGCAAACCTCCTGTAATCTGATAAAAGATACTGAAATACCGCAATGGTATGGCATCTCGACATTCACATTATCAACCCCTCGTTTGAACGGGGCGCTCGCCACTACTACAATCTGAAACAACGGCAACTGGCCCCGATGCGAAG
>VBON01000312.1:1317-4563 GCA_005877525.1 Nitrospirota bacterium | reverse complement strand
AATTCCTTTGAGATTCTGGGCAAGGTGAAGAATCCTGCTCTTCACTCTTCGTGATGCTTGTTTATTCGGTGGGAGATTCTAGCCTGAGTGGCTCTCCAATGCCAACACCTAGGACTCCTCTTAGTTCTTCCTAAGAATTATGAGTCACCGAAGGTCACCCTTGACCCTCTCATTCTTTGCCGTTATTCTCTGGCGCCATGTCTACGCAGCCTCTCATTGCCTGTCTCGATCTTGAAGGTGTGCTGGTGCCTGAAATCTGGATCAATGTCGCGGATCGCACGAAGATTCCGGAACTTCGCCTTACAACACGGGACGAACCCAACTATGACCTACTGATGAAACGACGCTTGAAGATCCTCGAGGAACACCAGCTGGCATTACAGGATTTGCAAGCCGTGATTGGGCAAATGGCGCCTCTGGAAGGCGCAAAGGAGTTTCTCGCCTGGCTGCGACGTAACTGCCAAGTCGTCATTCTTTCTGATACCTTCGTCCAGTTCGCGGCCCCGCTGATGCGGCAGCTCGACTACCCCACAATCTTCTGTAATTCCCTTGAGGTGGGATCCAACGGGAGGATCGTCAACTACCACCTGCGGGTGAAAGATCAGAAACGAGCTTCGGTGCTTGCTTTGAAGAACCTGAATTTTCGAGTTGTGGCCGCGGGCGATTCCTATAATGACACCAGCATGCTCATGGCGGCCGACGCCGGCATTTTTTTCCGACCACCGCCGGCAATCTCCGCCGAATTCCCGCAGTTCCCGGTCACGCAGAGTTACGCTGAGATGCAAACCCAGTTTCGACTCCTCGGACCTTTGACCGACTCGTCATCGTCTAATGCCTAAGGGAGGAAGCCATGATCACTATGCGACGGTCCACTGTTCTTACAATTGCAGTGTTTTTCCTAGGATTCGCATCAGGTGGCGTATCGTTACACTACGCCCAGGCGCAGGGCCTCTTGGGACTTTCCACGTCCGTCAAACAGATCGGCCAGGCCCTTGTTGAGATGCAGAAGAATGTTGACGATATGCAAAAGAACATGGGGACGATCAAGCAGGCCAAAGAGCAACTCACCAGCCTGGCACCAGGCGGAGGAGAATCACTTCCGAAGGACGGCGATTCTTTGAAGAAGGCCATTCCTGGGTTCGGGCAGTAAAGCCCGACTGGGATCGCGGCATTCACTAACGCTGCAAGTCCTATTTAGCTCACGCCGCTTTCAGGTCAGATGTGCACTGTGGGCACCGCCGTGCCTTGAGCGGAATCATCATCGCGCACTGCGGACATTCCCGAGACGCCGGCGCAGGGGCCACTTCTTCCTGCCGCTTGAGCTTGTTGATCTGTCGTACCAGCAGGAAAACTACGAAGGCGACGATGACAAAGTCAATCACGGTGTTGAGAAAGACACCGTAATTAATGGTCGCCGCTCCTGCCGCCTTGGCCTCCGCTAAGGTAGTCACCGGCTTGTCGGACAAGTTGATAAAAAGGTCGGCAAAATTCACTCTCCCTAGCACAAGCCCTACGGGCGGCATGAGGATGTCGCTCACGAAGGACGACACGATCTTCCCGAACGCGGCTCCGATGATGATCCCGATCGCCATATCGAGCACGTTGCCCCGCATCGCGAACTCTTTGAACTCCTTCAGCATTTTCAGCCTCCTTCCTAAGGCGAACATCCAACAACCGCCGGCCTGAGCGAGCCGGATATTTACTGATGCCGGCGATTCAAGAGCACAGGGAAAGACTTTTGACTGCAGACCTTACACGGCATATAGTCTGCCGTCAACGATAGGAGGCCGCGATGAAGAAAATCCTGCTCGGGATCGGAATCCTGCTTGCTCTCGTCCTCGTGCTCGCCCTGATCCTGCCGTTCATCGTCGATCTCAACTCATACCAGGCCCAATATCGGCCGGTTATTGAGGAGACATTGAACCGTAAGGTCATGCTAAAGGACATCCGCCTGACGATCATTCCCCGTATTGGCGTGCGGATCGCGGGGTTCACTGTCATGGATGACCCGGCCTTCGGCGAACAACCCTTTGCGTCGCTCTCATCGCTCGATATCGGCGTGAAGCTGGGACCCCTGTTGCAGAAGCGGGTGGAAGTTGAAGAGATCAATCATCACCGTGATCAAAAACCCCCAAGGTGTCTTGAACACTGCCACCTTGGGGAAAAAGGGCCCGCCGAAACCAGAAGCGCCGGCCGCACCATCGACTGAAGGCCCTCTTCACATCTTAACGATGTTGGCCGTTGATCAGGTCTCGATTAACGGGGGACAGCTCAGGTACAGCGATCAGTCCGCGCTCAAACCTACCGACTATGTCCTGGAGAAGCTGCAATTTTTACTCAAGGGCGTCGGTCTCGGCCGGACCCCGACGCTGCACATGGCAACCACCATCCAACCGTACAGCCTTCCGGTCAGCATGGACGGCAGGTTCGGGCCGCTCAAAGAGACATTGGATTTCGAGACGATTGACTTGACGATCCTGCTGGGGAAGGTTTCTTTGGCCGTCAAAGGAAGCGACATTGGTGGGGATTTGAAGCTTGCCATTACGTCTGCGGCAATCAATACGGCCGATCTTCCCATGGCGCTCCCGCTGAAAAAGCCCATCGAGGTCAAAGACCTGAAGATCACGGCAGAAGTGCAAGGCCCGCGCGCCAAGCTTGAGAACCTCTCTCTGAATGTCTTCGGGGGACAAGTCGTGTCGCAGGGGGGTCTGACCACGGGAGCCAAGTCGCCGCCGTTCGACGGCAAAGTTGCTGTCCAAGGAGTTCAGCTCGGGCAGGTCATGGAGGCAGTGGGGACGGAGAAGGTCTCTATCAGCGGCACTGCCGCCACGGACCTAGGGCTGCGTGGGGCAGGGTTTTCAATGCCGGAGCTCACTGACGCCCTTCAGGGGACCGGGCATCTTGTGGTCAAGGACGGCAAGATCGAGGGCGTCAATCTGCTGAAGGAAGCGTTCGCGCTGCTCAAGGCGGTGGGCATCAAACAGGACATCGCCAATGCGACGGTGTTTTCGACCATCGAGTCCAATGTGGCCATCAAGCACGGGGTCATCGCGGTGGAGCGCTTGCTCATGGACAGCCATGACTTTCAAGCGACTGGCACCGGCACGGTGGGGTTCGATAAAGTTCTCAACCTAAAAGTTAATCTCAACCTGACCGAAGCGGTCAGCCAGAGCATTGCGGGCAGCTCTCCGATGGCCAAAATGGCGATGACAGGAGGCCGAATCAGCGTGCCAATGCTGATTACCG
>VBON01000312.1:568-1272 GCA_005877525.1 Nitrospirota bacterium | reverse complement strand
TTAGGCGCGAAGGCGCAGGAACAAATCAAGGAACAGGTCAAGGAAAGAGCCGGCGAGCTGTTGAAAGGCAAAATCGGTGGGGGCACCAGCGAGAAGGGCCAGGATACGTTAAAGAAATTATTCGGGCAATAAGCCCGACGAGAAAGGAATTTCCTATGCTAAATATGCCAGATATCCCAATTGACCTCGTGATCAGGTACGGATTGCAGATTCTCGGCACGATCGCCATTCTCGCAGTCGGCTTCCTGCTGGCGAAATGGGCCGGTAACTTGGCCTACAAAGCACTCCTCAAACAAGAAATGGAGCCTCCCGTCAGAACATTGCTGGTTCGGGTCGTCAAAATCGTCGTACTGGCCTTCACGCTGGTGGTGGCGCTCGACCAGTTCGGCGTGCAGGTGGCACCCCTAATCGCCGGGATTGGCGTCGCCGGTATAGGCATCGGCATTGCGCTCCAAGGTGTTCTGCGGAACGTCATGGCGGGACTGTCCATCATCTTCACGAAGCCCTTCCGTGTCGGGGAGTACATCGAACTCGTCGGTGTTTATGGCCAGGTGACCACGATTGATATCTTTTCCACCATGTTGACGCACACGGACCGGTCGCGGGTCGTCATCCCAAACCACAAGATCGTCGGCGAGATCCTGCACAACTACGGGACGATGCGCCAGCTCAACCTAACGGTCGGGGTCGGATACGGCACAAAC
>VBON01000312.1:0-518 GCA_005877525.1 Nitrospirota bacterium | reverse complement strand
CCACGTGTTGAAACAGCCGGCGGCCATCGTGGGAATTTCCCAACTGGGGGACTCCTCAATCCAAATTTCCATGGGGCCTTGGGTGAAAGTGGAAGACTTCGGCTCGACCCCCGGAGAACTCTACCAGGCGATCGTGGAACGCTTTGGCGCCCGCCGGATCGACATCCCCTTCCCGCAGCGGGAAGTGCGCTTATTGAACGGCTCCTTGGCAGGGGCGCAAGTCGCGGTGTCCTAACGGTCTTCTAAAGTTCGCGCTAGGATTCCGGAGGCTTTGTAGATTCGAAGTCGCGCATAAGGAGCGCCACGTATCGAAAATGTATCCCAATTGATACGTCATAGGATTTGCTTCGCTCACGATTGTAACTAGAATACCCACAACCGTGAGGCGATCACCCGAGCCGAGGCGCTCACAGCCAGCCTGCATTCACAAGCTGTCATGGCTTCTACCCCGATTTCAAAGCCATAGCGCGGGCCAATCCCGTTTGTATGCCCGGGCATCCTGATTGCTGTCGCGATCA
>VBON01000311.1 GCA_005877525.1 Nitrospirota bacterium | reverse complement strand
AAAAATATGACCTGATCAATCCGCGGTAGGGCAAGGTTATCAGACAGCTCGATGCCCGGGATGTCTTGAAGAAGATTGCGGAGTCGGCGTGGCGAAACGGCGCACCGGGTCTGTTCTTTATTGACCAGGCGAACCGCACGAATCCCACCCCGCATTACGCGATGATCGAGGCGACGAACCCCTGCGGTGAGCAGCCGCTGTTGCCCTACGAGTCCTGCAATCTGGGAAGCGTCAACCTTGAAACGCACGTCGTCCCAACACCGGATGGCCGACACGAAATGGACTGGATGCGGCTTGAGCAGTCCGTGCGCACATCCGTGCATTTGCTGGACAACGTGATTGACATGAATAAATACCCCATTCCGGAGATCGAAAAATGCACGAAGGACAATCGTAAGATCGGCTTGGGGGTCATGGGGTTCGCGCGCATGCTGTTTAAGCTTGGAATCCAGTATGACTCGGAGAGCGGCGTGGAGATGGGTGCCAAAGTCATGAAGTTCATTTCCGACAAGGGTTATGAGCAATCGATGCGGCTGGCTGAGCAGCGTGGATTGTACCCCGCGTGGAAGGGTTCCCTGCATGAGGGCCGCGGCCAACGGGTCAGAAATTCCTACGTGACGACGGTCGCTCCCACCGGTACGATCAGCATGATTGCGGATACCTCCGGCGGCTGCGAACCGGAATTCAGCCTCATCTGGTTCAAAAACGTCATGGATGGGGAGCATCTGCCCTATGTCCTGGAGGATTTTATCGAGACCGCTAAGCGCGAGGGATTCTGGACGGAAGGTCTGATGGAGAAAATTCTGGACAACCACGGCTCGGCCCGAGGCGTTCAGGAGATTCCGGAGCGGTGGCAAAGAGTGTTCGTCACTGCGCATGACGTGGCACCGGAATGGCACGTGCGCATGCAGGCCGCGTTTCAGCAGTATACCGATAGCGGCGTTTCCAAGACGATCAATCTTCCGACGGAGGCCACGATCGACGATGTGATGAAAGCCTATCTGATGGCCTATGACCTTGGCTGCAAGGGGATCACCGTGTACCGAGACGGCAGCCGCGAGGAGCAGGTGATGAACGTCGGTGTCTCCTCCAAGGAGAAGAAGACAAGCGATAAGCCTTCAGAGATGAAGACGGTGGAACTTTCAGATTCGACGGCAGGCGACACTGCACCGCAGCCTTATGCCGCAGCGATTCAACCGCTCAAATTGGAGCGCCCTGTGCGCGTGAGCGGTGAGACGATTGCGATCAATACCAGCTATGGGAAGATGTATCTCACGATCAATTCCATGAGCGGCGAGCCGTTTGAGACCTTCGCCACTGTGGCCAAGGCGGGCGGCATGATTCAGGCCAGGCTGACCTCGAGTGTGTCTGCCGCCTCATCAGCCTGGCACTACGCTACCGGATTCCGATGAATGAGATCACGCGTCAGTTGATTGGCATCCAGGACGGCAACCCTTATGGGGTCGGCGCCAATCGGGTCCTGTCGCTCTGGGATGCCATCGCCAAAGCCTTGGCCAGCTTTCATCCGGCCGAGCAGCGGCATGCACAGATGGCGAGCGTGCTGGCCATGCGTCCGGAAGGACTGCCCTGTCCCGATTGCGGAGCACCCTTGATTCATACTGAGAATTGCGAGAAGTGCTTCTGCGGCTATTCTCGCTGCTGGTGACCACTCAACCTTCGAAAGGAGGTTCTATGTCAGGGCCATATAATCTAAAATATATTCACCTCTTTGTGACCGAGGTGTCGCCCGGCGCATATATCCTTTCTAGAAATGGAAGGATGGCGGATCGGGTGGGCCGCGCTGATGAGGACCTCGCACAAGACCTCCAACAGGTGGCGATAGAAGCCAAGTATCGCTATTTTTGGTTTGAATACACAGGCCGCGCCGCAGCGGCGCACGAACTCGAATGCGCCTGGTATCACCGTTACCATCCAACGGACAATCCGCATCACCCAACCTCATCTAGCGGTGAAATCCACTGTCTCATTAAAGGGTGTACGGAGGCCTTGGTACACGCTCGCGGCTAGGCAGGCAGGTCTTCGGTTGAGAACCGGGTTCCCGTTTTCTGATGTGTCGAGTTCGCGGCCGCCGGGGATGCAGTCTTGCGGAGATGCCGCATTTATGCTACAGTCTCTGTTTGTCGATTTATGCGGGGATTGGAGCGCTGGATGGAAATCAAGGTTTTCAACAACAATGTCGAGAAGGCTCTTAAGATTGCCAAGAAAAAGCTGGCAGGCGAAGGTCTCTTCCGCGAGCTCAAGCGCCGCAGGTTTTACGAGAAGCCCAGCCTAAAGAAGAAAAACAAAGAGCGGGAGGCTCAGCGTCGGCGCCAGAAATGGTTGTCGAAGCACCGCACCGGCTGATTCTCTTCTCTCGTTCTTTGTTTCTCCCAAATACGTTTCGGCCCCGACATGAAAGATAGGGATATCCATGCGTGCATGCGCCTTCTCAAGCAGGAGGTGCGCCGCTGGAAAGAGCCGGTCGTCGGCGTCGTGGCGAAAGCCTCATGTGACCCTTTTCAAATTTTGATCTCGACGATACTGAGCTTACGAACGAGAGATCAAACGACGGCAGAGGCGTCGGAGCGACTTTTTCAACTGGCCACCAGCCCCGCGGTAATGGAGAAGCTTTCAGCACGACGGATCGAACGCGCGATCTATCCTGTCGGTTTTTACCGGACGAAAGCCCGCCACATCCGGGAGATCTGCCGAGATCTGCTGGGTCGCTATCAGGGCCATGTTCCCGATAACATTCCGGAACTGCTGACGCTGAACGGCGTCGGACGAAAGACCGCGAATCTGGTGGTGACTTTGGGCTTTCGAAAACCCGGCATCTGCGTGGATATTCACGTGCATCGCATCAGCAATCGATGGGGCTATATCCGGACACGCAGTCCTGCCGAGAGCGAACAGGCATTGCGCGACAAGCTGCCGAAAGTCTACTGGATCGCCTACAACGATTTGCTCGTGCCGTTCGGGCAGAACATCTGCACGCCGATTTCGCCACGGTGCAGCGAATGCAAACTGCGGCGCTATTGTGATCGGGTGGGCGTGACGGTTTCGCGATGAAAAAATACCGCTACCGAGCGGAAAGCGCTTAAATGAACAGCGTGGTCTCGGCGTCAGCGGCGAGATTCAGAATCAGGGGAAGACCCAGGACGTCGTCTACCTTGGAGGCGAAATCCTCATACTTCACGCTCATATACTCGAGGCCCGCACTGCACGCGATCAGTTTGAAACTTCCGACCTGCCTGGCTTCTTCAAACATCTCGGAGATCTTGGGCACCTTCTTTTCCGTCATGATCCGGGCGACTTCCTCGGCGTGCATCTCGTAGGCCGGCGAGAAATCTAGCCGGTCTAGCTCGCCCATCGCCAGCTTTTTGATCGCCCAGAACATCAAAAACACATAGACATCCTTCCCCATCGCCGCAGCGGTCATCCCAATGGTCGCTGCCTGGTGCAACTTGTCATAGGTACCACCATGCAGGAAGATCACGAAACGAGGCTTCTTGCTAGGCGGGGTGGGCGGGCTCACGGCTTCAGGGTCGATTGGATGCCGCTGACGAAGTCATTCACCAAGCGATCGACCTCGGAATTGCTCATCGGTCGATCGATAATTTCAGCCTGATTCGTGATCTCGCGGCCTTTATCGCTCTCAGTCCGGATAATCATCGTCCGGTCCTGGTCCACATATATGGATGAACCACTCTTTCTCACCCTCCCGAACGGTGGCCTCCTTGCCGGTCGAATGTTTCTTGATTTCGACGTCAGAGGAAGCGAACACAGAATCGACAAGGGCCGATGTGCCCGCTATGACGAACGCGCAGCTCAGAAGAGCCCGACGTGCGACGGTGAGGCCGTAGGATCGATAATGGCTGTCTGTTGTCATACTGCGGCCGTGCCTCTAGAGGGGGTCATGCAAGGTGATTATACATGCGCAAAGGGCGAAGAGTAAATTGCCTCCCCTTAGCTTGTCTCGATGATATTCAGGTGTTAGGATGCCCTACATGCACGAGCGTCCGACTCTCTATCTCATCGACGGCAGCGGCTACATCTACCGGGCTTTCTTCGCTCTCCCTCCGCTGTCCACGACCAGTGGACTGCCGACGAGCGCGATCTACGGGTTCATCACGATGCTGCAGAAGGTGGTACGGGAGCGGCGCCCCGACTATCTCGCTGTCGTCTTTGATGAAAAAGGGCCCACGCATCGGCATCAACGCATCGGCATCAGCAATTCAAAGAGTATAAGGCGCAGCGGCGTCCCATGCCCGATTCCCTATCCCAGCAAATCCCCTATATCCATCGAGCCGTCGATGCCTTTGCCATCCCCGTGGTCAAGTGTGAAGGCTTCGAGGCGGACGATCTCATCGCTACCCTCGCACTGCAAGCAGTCGCCGCCGGGGTGGAGGTGGTGATCGTCACCGCCGACAAGGACATGTTTCAACTCCTCTCGCCCTCCATTCAGATTTACGATCCTGTAAAGGACAAGGTCTTGACCGAGGAGGATTGTCTCACGCGATTCGGGGTGGCGCCTGCTCGGGTCATTGAGATCATGGGACTGATGGGCGATTCCATCGACAACATCCCGGGCGTGAAGGGTATTGGAGAGAAGACCGCCAGAAAGTTGATTGAAGAATTTCACACGATTGAAAATCTTCTGGCCTGTGTGGGCGATGTCAAGGCCCCGAAGGTTCGCGCCCTGCTCGAGACGCATGGCGAAGACGCGCGGCGCAGTCGGGAGCTGGCCACGCTTGTGACGGATTGTCCCGTCTCATTTGACCGACAACTGTTCCGTCTAGGGGAGGCCAGGGCCGAAGAGCTGGCCGCGCTATTCCGGGAATTGGAGTTCTGGGGATTGCTAAAAGGCCTGCAGAGCAACGGCGGGCCGGAGAAAACGCAGAGGCCTCCGGTCGCGGTCATTGCCGATTCGCTCGCCGCCAAATCTCTTGCGGACGCTATTAAGGCTGCTGGCGCGATGGCTTTAGAGTGCGAACCAGGCGGCACTGAGGGGATTTGCTCTCCATTAATGGGAATCGGTGTATGTCTGCCGGGAGGAGAGCCGGTTTATGTCCCGGCAGGGACCGAGTTGAAAGCCCTGCAGCCAGTGATTGAGTCGGCTGGCGTGAAACTCTATGTCCATGATTACAAGGTTGTCTGGTTGGCGTTGCGCAAGAACGGGGTCGCGCCGGCAAGGGCCGCTTTTGACTCCATGCTGGCCTCGTATCTTCTCAATCCGAATCGGCGCAGCCCCACGCTCGAGGTCCTCATGCAGGAGTGCTTTGCGGAATCGCTGCAGGAAAGCACCGCTTCGAAGACTCAGCCCAACGAGGATCTCTTCAAACTGAACGAGACCGATCAATCCGCGATGCGAGCGGGCCGGGCCGCCTCCGCAATCGCCCGGCTTCAGCCGCTGTTGGCCGAGAAGCTGGCCACCAGCGGGCTTGCCGAACTGTACGAGCGCGTGGAGTTGCCGTTGACGGTGGTTCTGGCCGAGATCGAGGCGAACGGCTTCCGACTGGATACGGGTGTGCTGAGTGACGTCGGCAAGGAACTCGACCAACAGCTCGGGACTATTCTACAGGGGATCTATCGGTTGGCTGGCGTTGAATTCAATGTGAATTCGCCGAAGCAGCTCTGCGAAGTGCTCTTTGAAAAGCTCAAGCTTCCTCCTATCAAAAAAACCAAGACCGGCTATTCGACCGATGAGGACGTGTTGACGCAGCTGGCCTTGCAACATGAGCTGCCGGCTGAGATTCTCAACTACCGAAGCCTCAGCAAATTGAAGTCCACCTATGTGGATGCTCTGCCGCGGCTGGTGAATTCCGAGACCGGACGTCTGCATACCTCGCTCCATCAGACGGTCACCGCCACTGGTCGGCTGTCGTCTTCAGACCCCAATCTGCAAAACATCCCCATTAAAGGTGAATGGGGCCGCCGCATACGCGCGGCTTTTACAACCAATGCCGGCTGGGTCCTGCTCTCGGCTGATTATAACCAGATTGAGCCGCGGATCCTGGCGCATCTCTCCCGGGATCCTGTCTTGATCGGCGCGTACGGGCGAGGTGACGACATCCATACGACAACGGCGATGCAAATCTTCGGTCTGGCGGCCGACCAGATCACCAAAGATATGCGCCGGGTGGCAAAGACCGTCAACTTCGGGATTATCTATGGGATCAGTCCCTTCGGACTCTCCTCCCAACTGGGAATCTCCAATCAAGAGGCCAAGAGATACATCGACGCCTATTTTGCGCGGTTTGAAGGCGTGAAAGCCTATATCGATCGCACCGTGGCGGAAGCCAAAGCCAATGGCTATGTCACAACGCTCCTGGGGCGCCGTCGTCCCATCCCCGAGCTCCGCGGCGATCCTACACAACGCAGCTTCGGGGAGCGCATTGCGATGAACTCACCGATCCAGGGGACGGCCGCGGATGTCATTAAGCTTGCAATGCTGGCCGTCCATCGTCGCTTGGCCGCCGAGGGCCGGGCTGCCCGAATCCTCCTTCAGGTCCACGACGAGCTGATCCTGGAACTGCCGGAAGCGGAAGTGGACACGGTGCGACCGATCGTGACGGAAGAAATGGAGCGGGTCATCGAGCTCGTGGTTCCCCTGAAAGTCGATATCGGGATCGGGAAAAACTGGAGCGAGGCGCACCCGTGAACAGAAGGCTGCAAGCGGGTCCTGTCACCGAGCAGCCCTGACGTGCTCGCACTCCGCGAAGCGCAGGCAAGTCGCGCTGCGCTCCGCCTGGGCTCCCGCTCGGCGCCACCCGCTTAAAAGCTACATTTCCTCGCCATTCACGCTGTTGACCGGCTTCAAAATCGTATGCTAACGTGAGCGGTCGTAGTTTTGTTCGCAACCTCTTGCTGTTTCGAGGCGTTTCCCAGTGAGCGACCGTGTCCTTGAAGAAATTGCGGCGCTGAAGGACGAGGACTGGGCGTTGCGGGAGGAAGCGGCCACTTTGCTCGGCGGTTTTGCCGATCCCCGAGCGATCACGCCGCTGATCGACGCTCTTCATGACGAAGACCGGGCGGTGCGTGAGGCTGCGGCGACGTCGCTGCGCAAAATCGGCCGAGCCGGCCTGCCCGCCCTGACCCGCGCCTTGCAGGATCCTAACGGGAACGTTCAGGAGGCGGCAGTTTCCATCCTGATGGACCTTGCCGATACCTCGACGGTGGAACCCCTGATCGAATGCTTGGCAAGCAAGAACTGGGTTATGCGTATGCACGCCGCGAAGGCATTGGGGGCTTTGGGGGATGACCGGTCCGTGCGCCCGTTGATTCCTTTGCTTATGGATCCGGTGAAGGCGGTCAGGGTTGATACCAGCGATGCATTGGCTCGCCTGGGCCGCGTGGCAGTGATGTCTTTGCTGGC
>VBON01000037.1:9245-14796 GCA_005877525.1 Nitrospirota bacterium | reverse complement strand
TCGCGTTCGGCCAGGTTCTCCCATCCATCCGCCGCCGGACTGAGAAGGATTTGGCGCGGGCCGGGCTTCCCCGTGAGAAAATCCTGGCCACTGTGGTTCGGCTGCTGGAAACGACCCTGATCAGGGTCGGCAATGAGGAGTACGCGCGGAACAACGATTCGTTCGGCCTCACCACCATGCGGGATCATCACGTAGATGTCTCGGGCTCCTCGCTGCGGTTTGAGTTCCGCGGCAAAAGCGGTGTGCAACATGCCGTAGATCTTAGAGACCGAAAGTTGGCGAGGATCGTCAAACGGATCCAAGATCTTCCGGGAGAAGAATTGTTTCAATACCTCGATGAGAACGGCGAGCGCCACAGCATCGGCTCATCCGATGTGAACGAGTACTTGCGCGAGATTGTGGGGCAGGATTTTACGGCGAAGGATTTCCGGACGTGGGCCGGCACGGTCCTGGCTGCCAAAGCGCTACAGGAGTTTGAAGCATGGGATTCGAAGGCGCAAGCGAAGCGCAACATTGTGAGGGCCATTGAATCGGTCGCCAAGCGCCTGGGGAATACTAAAATGGTGTGCAAGAAGTGCTACATCCACCCGGCCGTGTTGAATAGTTACCTTGACGGCTCGCTCATGGAAACGTTACGCCACCGCATCCGCAAGGAAATGACCGAATCACTCTCTGAGCTGCGGCCCGAGGAAGCGGCTGTCCTGGCCTTCCTTCTGGTTCGCATGAAGGAAGAGGTACGAGAGCGCGCCCCAAAAGGTACTCGGCAGGGAAGGCCAAAGGCTCTTGGCACCTTGCTGAAACAGTCCGTCCAGGCGGCTCGGCACACCAAGAAGGTAAGCAAACTCAAGGCGGCTGTCTAACCTGCAGAGCCCAGTGAGGAGGCAAAACGCCTAATGCCGCGCCCACCCACAAGCCATTGGCGGTTGGCCCTCGGAGCGGAGAGCTGCGCTGAAGGAGTGCGGTTCAGAGTGTGGGCCCCCAAGCGTCACCGGGTCGAGGTCCTCATCGAAAACGGCCTTGCCGTCTCGCTCTCTCCCGAAGCAGGCGGCTATTTTTCGGGGCTGGTCCCCGAGGCCGCGGCTGGCACTCTCTATCGATACCGTCTCGATGGCGAAGGTCGTTTTCCCGATCCGTGCGCGCGATTCCAGCCGGAAGGTCCGCATGGCCCATCCATGGTCGTGGATCCGGCGGCTTACAAGTGGCATGACGAGGACTGGCTCGGGATCACGATGGCAGGCCAGGTCATCTATGAGCTGCATGTCGGAACCTTTACCCAGGAAGGAACCTTCGCTGCGGCGGCCAGGGAGCTCGAAAAACTCAAGCAGCTGGGCGTGACCGTGATCGAAGTGATGCCGGTGGCCGAATTTCCGGGGACACGAAACTGGGGGTACGACGGGGTGAATCTCTACGCGCCCGCGCATGTATATGGGGATCCCGAGGCGCTCAAGCGTTTTGTAGATGCGGCGCATGGTGCAGGACTCAGTGTCATTCTCGATGTCGTCTACAACCACCTGGGCCCCGACGGTAATTACCTCGGAGCCTACAGTGACTACTACTTTACCGATCGCTACGAAACTGATTGGGGCGCGGCGATCAATTTCGACGGGCCGGAATCCAACGAGGTGCGGGAATTCTTTATTCGAAATGCCTGTTACTGGATCGCCGAGTTCCACATGGACGGATTGCGGTTGGACGCGACCGACACCATATACGATGCGGGCCCTGTCCATGTGTTATCGGAGCTCTCCCAACGGGCCCGTGAAGCGGGCACCCCGAGGAATATCATTTTGACCGCTGAGAATGAGAAGCAGGACGTACGGTTGATCACACCGGTCGCAAAAGGGGGCTGTGGTTTGGACGCGATGTGGAACGATGACTTTCACCACTCCGCGATGGTGGCGCTCACTGGCCGGCGCGAGGCGTATTACACCGACTATCGCGGCACGGCCCAGGAATTGATCTCAGCGGTGAAGCGGGGATTTCTGTATCAGGGCCAACGCCACAAGTGGCAGAATCAACCTCGTGGAACACCGGTCACCACGCAGCCGGCCAGCGCCTTCGTCTGCTTTCTCCAAAATCACGACCAGGTTGCGAACAGCTTGCGCGGTGACCGACTGCATGCTGTCACCAGTCCTGGCCGGTATCGTGCCCTGACAGCCGTGCTGCTCCTGGCTCCAGGAACGCCGCTGCTGTTCATGGGGCAGGAATTCTGGGCCTCTTCGCCATTCCTCTTCTTCACCGATCACGGCGATCTGGCGGACACCGTGTATCAGGGACGCAAGAAGTTCCTGTCGCAGTTTCCCAGCATCGCCTCTCTGGAAGCCCAGAAGCAAGTACCTCATCCCAATTTAGTCTCGACCTTCGAGGCCTCGAAGGTCGACCTGTCCGAGCGGACGACTCACGCCGGAATCTATCTGTTTCACCAGGATCTCTTACGAATCCGACGGGAGGATCCGGTGATTGCCGCACAGTCGCGCGAGCGGCTCGAGGGGGCGACCTTTGGTCGCGACGCGTTCGTTCTCCGATTCTTTGGTCAAGATGGCGACGATAGACTCCTGGTCGTGAATCTCGGTGCGGATCTCGACTATGATCCTGCGCCGGAGCCGCTCCTGGCGTCACCGACCGGGCGACGCTGGCAGTTACTCTGGTCAAGCGATGCTCCGCGCTACGGGGGGGCTGGCATTGTGAATCCCTGCAGGGAAGAGGGCTGGAAATTGCCCGGCGAAAGCGCCGTCTTTCCGTCGCTGAGATTCCCGCCGCAGGCCGATGGCGAGATCGACTACTTGCTGGTTCGGGAATGGCTTGCCACTAACGGTTTGGGTGGATACGCATCGGGCACGCTCTTGGGAATCGCGACTCGCCGATACCACGGTCTATTTATCCCCAATCTTCCGGCTCCCCGCGGCCGCACGATGGTGATCCCAAGGTTGGATGAAGAGGTTCGTTCTGGGGCGCATGCCGTGCTACTGGGGGGAGCTGAGTTTGAGGACGGCCATATCGAGGGTGACGGCCACCGTTTTCTTCGGGAGTTTCGCTTAGACTGCCTGATTCCCACCTGGACGTTTGAGATCCCTCGGGAAGGGGCGGGCGGAAATCATCACAGTGTCCTGGAAAAAAGAATCGTCATGCCCCATACGCTCAATACTGTCTATGTCGAGTACCGACTTATCAGCGGTGGTCTCATGCACCTGACGCTCAGGCCTTATGTAACATTTCGTATGCCCGTCGAGTATCCTTTTACGCTCGCGGTGACACGAGGCCGTTTGGAAGTACATCCGTTTGAGGGAGCGCCCCCGTTGAGACTCAGCCTGCAACCGCACGGCGGAGTTTTCGTCATAGATGAAAAGATCAGTCGTCACGTCTACTACCGAGTTGAGCGGGAACGCGGCTACGATCATCTCGAGGATCTCACCAGTCCGGGATATTTTTCGGTAGAGCTGGCCCCCGGCGAGTCACTGGCGCTGGTTGCAAGCACGGAGAATTGGGAATTGCTGGAGCATCCGGCCGACAGAATCCTGGAAGCCGAGCGACAGCGCTTGGAGAAGGTTTTGGCCATGGCTCCAGTAGAAGCCCAAGCGGGCCCGGCCGCGGATCTTGTGCTCGCGGCCGATCAATTCATCATCCTACCCGGCAGCCGGCCGGAGGAAAACGTGCTGGCGAGTATCTCCGGAGAGGAGGTCCGTACGATCGTCGCCGGTTACCACTGGTTCACGGATTGGGGCCGAGACACGATGATCAGCTTGGAAGGATTGACGCTCTGTACCGGCCGGCCCCACGAAGCGAGAACCATCTTGCTGACATTTGCTCACTATGTGAAAGACGGTCTGCTCCCCAACCAATTTCCGGAGGGCCAGCGCATCGCTATCTATAACACTGCTGACGCGACGTTATGGTATTTCCACGCGATTGACAGGTATGTGGAACGGACCGGCGATCGGGACTTGTTAAAAGTGCTTTTTCCGATATTGAAATCCGTCATCGGGCACCACATCCAAGGCACCCATTTTGGTATTGGCCTGGATGCAACCGATGGAATGCTAAAGGCTGGGGCGGATGGCTATGCGCTGACCTGGATGGACGCAAAGGTGGATGGGTGGGTGGTGACCCCCCGTCGCGGCAAGCCGGTTGAGATCCAGGCCCTGTGGTATAACGCGCTCCGTCTGATGGGTACCTGGGCGCAGGAACTCGGAGAGGCTGGTCATGAGTACCGGCAGCGTGCAGAGCTCGTTGAGCGGAGCTTTAACGCGAGGTTTTGGGATGCTGCGTCTCGCCATCTCTACGACGTCGTGGATGGTGAACAAGGCGATGACGCCAGCCTGAGACCCAATCAAGTCTTCTCTATGTCACTGCGTTTTCCGATTCTGTCGCGTCCGTTGTGGCAGCCGGTGATTGACTCTATCGCGACCAAATTATTAACGCCGGTGGGACTGGGAAGCCTGGATCCGGGGCATCGGGACTACAAGCGGACATATTTCGGGGACTTGCGGGCGAGAGACGCGGCATACCACCAAGGGACGGTGTGGGCCTGGCTCATCGGGCACTTCATTGATGCTTGGCAAAGGGTGTATCCGGACAAGACAAAGGCGCGGGAGATGTTGCGTGGGTTGGAGGACGAATTGCGGGACGCCGGGGTCGGTAGCATCAGCGAGATCTTCGATGCCGAGCCTCGCTATACCCCCCGAGGCTGTATCGCGCAGGCATGGAGCGTTGCCGAAGTCCTTCGGGCGCTGCTGGCGACCGAGGAGCGCCATGACTGACCTGCTCGCTGCCCGCTCGCAAATGGACATGTCCCTGGCCTTCCATATCATCTTTGCGTCGATCGGTATGGCCATGCCCTTCATGATGGCGGTCGCCGAATGGCGGTGGCTTCGGGGGAACGACGCGGTATCTCTGGCGTTAGCCAAGCGATGGGCGCGCGGAACCGCCATCCTCTTTGCCATCGGAGCGGTCTCCGGCACTGTCCTTTCCTTTTTGGCCTGGGTTCATGAACTGGGCCGGCGGGATCATCGGACTTCTATTCGCCTTGGAAGGCTTTGCGTTTTTTACCGAATCGATTTTCCTGGGCGTCTATCTCTACGGCTGGGAGCGCGTACCGCCGCGTGCGCACTTTCTCGCCGGCCTCGTTGTGGCCGCGAGCGGGGTGGCATCGGCGGTCTTCGTCGTGATGGCAAACGCCTGGATGAACACTCCGCGCGGGTTTGAACTGATCGACGGCCGGCCGATGCATATCGATCCGATTGCGGCCATAGGAAATCCGGCTGCTTTCGTCGAGAGCCTCCATATGGTGTTGGCAGCCTTTGCAGCCACGGGTTTCGCGGTCGCCGGCATTCATGCCTTTCTGTTGTTACGCGATCGGGGAAACCTCTTTCATCAGCGCGCGCTTGGTATCGCGTTACTGGTTGGCGGAATTCCGGCAATCCTTCTGCCCTTGAGCGGAGATCTGCTGACTCGGGAGGTGTCCCGCGATCAACCTGCAAAGCTTGCGGCGATCGAAGCGTTGTTTCGTACCCAGCAGCGCGCGCCGTTCACGATAGTCGGAATTCCCGATTCG
>VBON01000037.1:0-9125 GCA_005877525.1 Nitrospirota bacterium | reverse complement strand
GTAGGGATCCTCCATCCGGCGTTCCAGCTGATGGTCGCCGCCGGCTTCATGATGATGGCGGTCGCCCTGTGGACAGCTTGGTGGTGGTGGCGGCATCGCTCATTGGCGGAGGCCACCTGGCTGCTCCGCGCGATTGTTCTCACTTCTCCGTTAGGCTTTCTCGCTATTGAAGCGGGGTGGGTGGTGACGGAGGTCGGTCGCCAGCCATGGATTATTTATGGTGTCATGAGGACATCCCAAGCGCTGACTCCCATGCCGGGCCTGATCCTGCCGCTAATCACGTTCACGGTCCTGTACCTGTTCTTGGCGGCTATGGTGGTCTGGTTGCTGGTTGGCCACATTGCCGCGAGCCCCCAACTTTATTCTCCCCCTGCTGGGAAATAGATGTATCTTGAAGTCATGACGGCGGGGATCATTTTGGCCTCGCTCACATTCTATGTCCTCCTTGGCGGTGCCGACTACGGGGCCGGGTTCTGGAAACTTTTGGCGCGAGGTCCTCGAAGCCCCGCGCAACGCAGGCTGATCGATGAAGCAATCGGACCCATCTGGGAAGCCAACCATGTCTGGCTGATCCTGGTCATCACTGTCCTGTTCACGGCGTTTCCCGGGGCGTTCGCCGTGATTACGACGCGGTTACACATCCCGCTCACCCTGATGCTCATAGGGATTGTGCTGAGGGGCGCAAGCTTCGCCTTCCGAAGCTACGATGTTCATAAGCGCGACATGCACCCGTATTGGGAACGAACCTTTGCCATCGCCAGCGTGATCACCCCGGTGCTGTTGGGACTGACAATTGGCACAGTTGCCTCGGGCGAGCTTCGCGAGAACGACCGTAACCTCCTCTCGGTATTCGTCTGGCCATGGCTCGCGCCGTTTCCACTCGCCGTAGGACTCTTTGCGTTGGCGCTGTTTGTCTTTCTGGCCGCCGTGTATCTTACCCGCGAGGCGAAGGAAACAGAGCTTCGGGAGGATTTTCGCCGGCGCGCCCTCGTGGCCGCCGTGATGGTCGCGCTCTTGGCCGCCGTCGTTGGTGCTCTGTCAGCCCGAGGCGCCCCGCAGATTTGGAGAGAATTAACTCGAACTGTCTGGGGGTTATCGCTGCTGCTCGTGACAGCCGTTGTTGCAGGGGGAGCCATTCTCGCCTTATCGAAACGTCGTTTTCTTCTAGCGCAAATCTGCGCGGCGGGTGAGGCCGTACTAGTCCTCTGGGGCTGGGCCTTCGCGCAATTTCCATTTCTGGTAATCCCGAACATCACAATCTCTAACGCCGCGGCGTCCCCCTTGACTCTGCGGTTACTACTGCTTGCCATTCTCGTGGGTGGTGTCGTGCTGTTTCCTTCCCTTTACTACCTTTTTCGCATCTTCAAGGCACGTTCATTATCTGTTCATTAGTCGCGGGAACCCGCCCTATCTGAACTGGCCACTGTCTTCAGTTCGTCTTAGTTTCCCGCTCGCCTGCGGAGTGGCTGAAAGGAGCCACTCTGTAGGAAAACGAACAGGTATATATGTAAAGGGATTAGGAACCCCTGAGCGCGGCAAATTGGATCATTTACCTATTTTTTAAGATAAGGCCTTGTTGGATCACGTCTTTCTCTCGCCGTTTATTCAGAGAAGTCAGGGATTCTGATTGCGAAGATCGTCTGGTACGGGACTTGCTGGGAGTCATGGGGGAGACTCCGGCGGAAGCATTCTGAGATTCGATAAACCGGAAGGATGAAACTTATGAATGACGGAAGGCGACATCCCGTATATTTGGCGGAAGCACTGGAGAAAGTTCTGGCGCCGGGCCACGACAAATATCTAGCGGCGGCAGGCGCCTATCTGTATCCCAAAACTATTCAGAACATCCTGACTCGGAAGCCGGTCGCGCAGATGACCTTAGAGAAGGTAGAAAGGGCTTTGAAACACGGGGACCTGTCACCGAAACCCTTGCCGTGCACGGCCGCCAGCAGCCTTGAGCATCGATTGTATCGGTTTCTCCTGTTGGCGGGAGGAACAACGCACGCCGCGTCATACTTGCATACCGACCCCTTCATTCTCGCGAAAATGATCTGCGGAAGGCAGGTCAATAGGCGATTTCGCGCGCTCATTCACAGGCAGCTCGAAAAGGTGCAGGTGCTGAATATCTCTAAGCGGATAGCCACGGTAGAGTCCTCCCCTCCGGAACATTTAGCGGAGGATGGCCTCGCTCATTGCAGACAGGCCTACGAATTGTACAAGAGTCATGGGACGTTGGAAGCGGTCGGGCGGCAGTTACATTTGAGTCGCGAGAGGGTGCGCCAGTTAATCAATCGGGGAGTGGCGTACGGCGTTATTCCGGCAGAACCGCATTACACCCAAGCTTCGCGGCCCTTTCCATTCACGTCAAGAGAAGAGTTTCTGGCGGCCTACCGAAAGACTCCAAGCATGCGCCGTCTGGTTCAAAATCTGCACATCTCAAAACAGCGGTTGAAACGATTTTGCCGGGCTCACGAGATTGTCCGACAGGATCTGGAGCGTATCCGCCGATCGTCCCTGCTACGTTCGCCTGAAGCCGCGGCAGCGTCTTCAGATAGCGCGATGACGAACGTCCGACTGGCATCGTAGAATCAAGCCATTCCAAGCAGCTTGCCTGCTCCTACGAGGTTCCTCACACCCATCAGCCAAAGAAGCAATGCATGTGGATAGCGGGAGGTCTCATGATGAAAGGGCACTACCGCGAGGTAGTGGGCTGTTCTCGAAAATCTCCGAGTACACGATTTTTACCGCTGGGGGCAGGGGAAGGCGCAAATTGATAGCCAGGCTGTCGCCGTTACTTTTGATCTGGCAGGGAAACTTGAAGGAGCGTTCCTTCCGGAAAGGGTCTATTGTTATCCGTTGGCGCCTGTTGTTCGTCATGGATGCGCATGCCCTACCAACGTAGGGCTTTCCTTAAGCATTCGATAGCTGTATATAGGTGATCCTGATTACGTAAAAAAAGGGCTTCCGAGTACAGCTCAACATCTGCTTATAAGGACAAATTCAACGATGGCCGGCGTGATCTCCGTGACAATTCGCACGGCGCACGCCAACGGGCCGGCAAAAGAAGTGATCCAGGGAAAACAGGCTCCGGAGATGGAAAGAGTTTCTCCAGATTGCTCCTCCGATGTGACCGACGAAAGCATTGCCGGGAAGCGAATCGGTCCTGGCATTTTGATTCTGACCCCTTCGATGCAACTGCTCTACAAGGATCACCGAGCCTGGGATCTTTGTGCCGCAATTAACAAAGATGACGGCAGGACTGCAGATGGACTTCCGTTCTGCATTGTGGAACTCTGCCGGGAGGTCAGTAATCTCCTCCAGATCTGGACCGATGCGAGAGACTGGGAACAGATCCGTATCAAGCGGCTGATCGGAAGCCCGAACCGCCCGATCCTGTTATGCGGTCTTGGCCTGCCGGACCGGCATTGCTCACAGCAATCAAGGATTCTCATCACCATGGATGGGATGGGTCGCCCTCAGGGAGCCATCATAGATCAGGTCAAAGACATCTTTCGCTTGACTGACCGCGAGGTGACGGTTGTTCAGAATCTCTTGAAAGGCTGGACGAACAAGGATATCGCCAAGGAGCTTGGGGTCACCGAACAGACTGTGAAAGAGCACATCAAGCACATCATGACGAAGACCAGGACGACCACCCGCACCGGTATTCTCGTGCAAGTTCTGCGCCTTTGACGTCATCTTTTCCTAGGGTCTTTCTTATCTCTAACGGCCTCTAAACCGCATAGGTCGCCCACCACCAGTTTTTTACAGCTTCATAAGAAGCGATCGCCGTGCATGATCCCGACATTTTCTTCTTTCCGTCCTGAAATTTGTCCGTTGTCTGTTGCAAGGGTTCTTGCTAATTGCTATCAACGCGGATGGTTTCCTTAGGAGGAGAATTGGGGAGGTCGACAACGACAGCTATTAAAGGAGGGTCATTATGGTAGGTGGCATGATAGCGGTCAGCGTTCAGAGTCGGCAAAAAACAAATTTCGAGGCAGAGGGCGACGATCCGAACATGTCTAGCGATGAGACCTCGTTGGCCTTGACGGAAAGCATTGCCGAGCAGCGGGCAGGCGCCGGTATCTTCATCCTGAGTATGTCGGGTCACTTACTGTACACTGACCGACGGGCCTGGGAGCTGTTTGCTGAAGTGGATAAAAACGGCGCCAATACCGCTAAGACACCGCCGGCGCCGGTTCAGGAACTCTATAGGGAGATCAATAAACTCCTTCAGGTCCGCACCGAGCCGAAAGACTGGGAGCAATTTCGTCTGAAGCGCGTTCTCGAGATAGCCGGCCGGCAATTATTACTTTCCGGACTGGGTTTGCCGGATCGTCTTGGTCTGCAGCAATCCCGGATTTTAGTGACCGTAGAGGAGATCGGCCGTCGCCCCCGACCCTCCGTGGGGCATCTCAAAGATGTCTTTCGCCTGACCGACCGGGAGATCATGGTTGTCCAGAATCTGCTTAAAGGCTGGACTAACAAAGAGATTGCGAACGAGCTGGGTGTCACCGAGCAGACCATTAAGGAGCACATTAAACACATTATGGCGAAGACGAAGACGACCACTCGCACCGGGATTCTTGTGCAGGTCATTCGTCTGTAACGGTGAGGGGTGCGGCGCGCTTTACTCGTCCAGGCTCCGTTGTACTGTGTCGGAGCTGCATCTGTCGATATTGCCGTAAGGAGTGAGTTCGGAGTGCCTCCTCAAAGAGGACAGACTCCTACGAACCGGGTCGAAGGGTGGCCGGGGCAAGTCGCTTGAGCCGAAAACTTCCGCCCTGCTCGCGAGGCGGGATGTTACGAGTCCCAATGCGCGTATACCACCAGGTGCCGTTCGCTTCCCCTCCATCGCCGGAGAGCAGCACTTCAAAGCCGCCCTCGCGATCGTTTCCCTCCTGGTACCAGTTACCTTCCCAGCGGCCGCTGGAGACCGATGTCGTCACGATATGTCCGTTTTGCCAGGCGTAACTGCCGTTGCCTTTGTCGTCGAGAGCAATCCTCTGGGCGGTGCCCTCATCCTGGAATTCCCACTCGCCGCTAAGATCGATCTGGTCCATGATTGGAGGGGTAGAAGCGGGTGCTGGAATGCGGACTGACGTGCATGAGGCAGACAGCGCCGCGCTGAGAATCCCGACCAGGAAGATGGAACGTCTCATAAGGCGTAGAACTCTGGTTTGCAGATCTGAGAACACTAATGTTTCAGAAATGCTCAACCCATGTCCACCGCTACAAAAGCGTAATAGTACTGTCGGCTTGAGGCAGGTCTACTTTGCTATACTGACACGATCGAGCGGATAACCTGTCCATGACGTGCATTGCGGCGGGAAGGATTTTGTCATGATGAGAATTTGGCCTGGACGTTCCTATCCCCTTGGGGCTACGTGGGATGGAGAGGGTGTGAACTTCTCGCTTTTCTCGGAAAATGCGACCGGCGTCGATCTGTGCCTGTTCGAGCACGCTCGCGCGGAGAAGGAGTCGCACCGCATTGCGGTCGAAGAGCGGACCGACCAGGTTTGGCACGTGTATCTGCCGGAAGTGCGGCCTGGCCAATTATACGGGTATCGGGTGTCCGGTCCATACGAGCCCGAAGCGGGCCAGCGGTTCAACTCGGCGAAGCTACTGATCGATCCCTATGCGAAGGCTCTCTCAGGGAGCATCGAGTGGTCGGATGCCATGTTCGGGTACCGGATCGGAGATCCCTCGGCAGACCTTTCAAAAGATGACCGCGATAATGCCGCCAGCGTTCCTAAGTCCGTGGTGATCGAACAGGCCTTTACCTGGGGTGATGACCGGCTGCTAAGAACGCCATGGGATAGGACCGTGATCTATGAGCTGCATGTCAAGGGATTCACCTTCCGCCAGCCCGATGTCTCGGAGAACTTGCGGGGCACATACGCGGGGCTCGCGACGCCGGCGTCGATCGACTATCTGCGGACGCTCGGTGTCACCGCTGTCGAGCTCTTGCCCGTCCATTATTTCGTGCGCGACCAGCATTTACAGGAACGCGGTCTTACGAACTATTGGGGTTATAACAGCATCGGGTTTTTCGCACCGGATAACGGGTACGGGGTTTCGACGTATCGGGGAGATCATGTGAATGAATTCAAAACGATGGTCAAGACCCTTCACAGCGCAGGCATCGAGGTGATCCTCGACGTTGTTTACAACCATACCGGCGAAGGCAATCAGCTGGGTCCAACGCTCTCATTTCGCGGCATCGATAATGCCGTGTATTACCGGCTGGGCGGCGACAAATATCGCTACTACATGGACTATACAGGAACGGGTAACACCCTCAATGTCAGGCACCCGCGGACACTGCAATTGATTATGGACAGCTTGCGCTATTGGGTCACCGACATGCACGTCGACGGGTTTCGATTCGATCTGGCGTCCAGCCTGGCGCGGGAGCTTCACAGCGTGGACCGTTTGAGCGCCTTCTTCGATACGATCCAGCAGGATCCCGTCTTGTCGGAAGTCAAGCTCATCGCCGAACCATGGGACCTCGGTGAAGGCGGCTATCAAGTGGGAAATTTTCCGGCCGGGTGGGCGGAGTGGAATGGAAAGTACCGAGACACGGTTCGACGTTATTGGCGGGGGGACGGCGGCCAGGTCGCGGAAGTGGCCTATCGATTGACCGGCAGCAGCGATCTATACGAGCCTGGCGGGCGCCGCCCGCACGCCAGCATCAATTTTGTCACCGCACATGACGGGTTTACGCTCAACGACCTGGTTTCCTACAACCAGAAGCACAACGAGGCGAACGGCGAGGAGAACCGCGACGGCACCGACGACAATTTCAGTTGTAATTACGGCGTGGAAGGACCGACGGACGATCCGGCCATCAATGAGCTGCGTGAGAGACAGAAACGGAATATGCTGGTGACGATGCTCCTGTCTCAGGGTGTCCCGATGCTCTGCGGCGGCGACGAGATCAGCCGCACCCAGCGAGGGAACAACAATGCCTATTGTCAAGACAACGAACTGACGTGGTTTGATTGGAAATTCACCCGTCAGACACATGTCTTGCTGAACTTCACGCGAGACCTGATCGCGCTCAGGCGCGCCCATCCGGTTTTTCGCCGGCGCCGGTTTTTTCAGGGGAGCCGGCTGCATGGTTCCGCGGTCAAGGACATTGCCTGGCTCCGCCCCGATGGCAAAGAGATGACGGAAGAAGAATGGACAACGGGCTCCGTGCGCTACTTCGGCATGCGGTTAGCCGGGGACGCTATTGAGGAGATGGACGGGAAGGGCCACCCGATTTTCGATGACACCTTTCTCGTACTGATGAATGCGCATCACGAATGCGTAACCTTTGTATTGCCAGCGCATCGGCGCGGTGTGCGGTGGGAAGGTGTTCTGGACACTGCGGCAGACAGCAGCAAAAAGCGGGGTTCGATTTTCAAGGGCGGGCAGCCCTATCAATTGGAGGCCCGTTCGTTAGCCGTTCTTCGTCTGCTTGTGAAAGAAAAAAAGTTCCCGACCTAGTCAACATCTCGTGCCGGTCTTGGCAATGTTCCTCGGGCGTTGCAGGAGACTCATGCGCTATCTCGCGCTCGCATGTGATTACGACGGCACCCTGGCCTCCGACGGGCGGGTGTCCGACGCGGCAGTGCCGGCGCTGCAACGCCTCCGAGCGTCCGGCCGCAAGGTCATTCTGGTCACCGGGCGGCAATTGGAGGAGCTCATTTCGGTCTTTCCGGAGCTGGATCTGTGCGAGTGGGTTGTCGCGGAGAATGGGGCGCTCCTCTATCAACCAAGCGCCCATGCGGAAACGCGATTAGCAGATCCTCCCTCCGCCCAATTCATCCGTGAGCTTAAAGCGCGTGCGGTACCGATATCCGTCGGCCGGGTAATCGTGGCCACCTGGCATCCCCACGAGACAACGGTGCTGGCGACGATTCGGGATCTAGGGCTCGAGTCGCAGGTCATTTTTAACAAGGGCGCGGTCATGGTGCTACCCTCGGGGATCAATAAAGCCACGGGGCTTTCGCGAGCGCTTTCGGAAATGGAATTAACCTCCCATAACGTGGTGGGCATCGGTGACGCTGAGAACGATCATGCTTTCTTGCGGCTCTGTGAGTGTTCGGCGGCGGTTGCCAATGCGCTGCCTACCGTGAAGGAGTCTGTCGACCTGGTCACGGCGGGGCATCACGGCGCCGGTGTCATCGAAGTCATAGAGGCATTGATCGACCGGGACTTGCGGGATGCCGACCTGCGCCTCACGCGCCATCATATCCTGTTGGGGAAGCAGGAGAACGGGGCTGATCTCACAATGTCCCCGTATGGCCCGAACATCCTGCTCGCCGGAACTTCGGGCAGCGGCAAGTCCACGCTAGCGACGGGTATCCTCGAGCGCTTGGCCGAGCACCGCTATCAGTTTTGCGTTATTGATCCGGAGGGAGACTACGAACATTTCCAGCCGGCCGTGGTACTTGGCAACAGTCAGCGTGCGCCGAGCGTCGAAGAAGCCCTCCAGGTGCTGAAAACTCCGACGGCCAATGCGATCGTCAATCTTGTCGGCCTTTCATTACAGGACCGGCCCGGGTTTTTCCTGACGCTGCTGTCGCGGCTCCAGGAACTTCGGGCGCGGACAGGACGGCCGCATTGGCTGGTAATAGATGAGGCCCATCATCTCCTCCCCGCCAATTGGAGGCCGGCATCGCTGACTCTTCCGCAGGAACTCGTGCAAACCCTCTTCATCACAGTTCATCCGAATCAACTGGCATTGCCGGCCGTGACTTCTGTGGAGACGGTTATCGCGATCGGTGATAACCCCGAAGCCACCCTGCGGGAGGCCGGCGAGCTTCTGCATCGCAAGTCCCCCACGCTTTCTTCCCCGCTGGAGCCTTTTCAACCCGGAGAAGCGCTTTTCTGGTCCCTCACGGATGCAGGCCCGCTCAAACGGTTTCGGACCGCTCCCTCCCAAACCGAGGGTTTGCGGCATCGGCGAAAATATGCCGAGGGGGATCTGGGGGAAGCGCGTAGCTTCTATTTTCGGGGACCCGAGCACAGGCTCAACTTGCGGGCTCAAAACCTGCTGCTCTTCACGCAGTTGGCAGAGGGCGTCGATGATGAGACCTGGACCTATCATTTGCGACGGCATGACTATTCCCGAT
>VBON01000317.1 GCA_005877525.1 Nitrospirota bacterium | reverse complement strand
CATCGCGATCGAGCCCACCGACGATAGCTACCTCTATGCGCTGTGGGCCGACGAGGCCGGAAAGTTCAAGATGGTCTTTCCGGCCGGGGAAACCGGAGGAGAGGCTGCCAAAGTAGAGAAGGATCGGCGTTACCTTCTCCCGCCTGAGGATGCTTTCACCTTTCCGGCCGCACTGGGTGACCGGAGGGCATTGATACTCTTGTCGCACACACCTTTAGAGTTCCCAGAGAAATTGGAGTTCCCTTTGCGAGAGAAGAACGCGCCCGTTAATACTCGCGCGGGGAGCTCAGCTGGAGAGTCGGCGAGGACCGAGGCCGAGCCATCCTCTCCGTCACCGCAGGCAGCGCCGCAACAACCCGCCGGTAGTCTCCGGAAGGACGTCTCTCCTGTGACGATCGAGATTCTCCTCAAACACCGCTGACGCAGCGTAAAAAGTCTTAGGATGCTGCTTTGAACCCACTCCGCTGACCGCGAAGTTCTTCCTTCATGGTTTCCACGGTCTCTCCCAATCGCTGCGCCTGATCTTCGCTGATGAGCGTCCGCGCTGTGGGAAAGAACTCTCCCTCTTCCTCCTGAACGTGATGCTCCACCTTCTCCTTCAATTCAGTCAGGGTACTCATCCATCCCTCATCATCCGGGCGCATGGCCTTCAGTTCGGAAAGAAGCGTTTCGATTTCCTCGTGCTCGTGCAGTGATTCCTCCACGATTGAGGCGGTCTCCTGCTTCTCCTCGAAGAATGGGTAGACAACGTCTTCTTCCACCTCTGCGTGAAGCGTCAGCTCGGTATAGAGCTCCTTGAACAATTGCTCGCGCGTCTGCTCCGTTTCCTTGCTTCTCATTGATTCAATCTTTTTGAAAATGAGCGACACATTCTCGTGATCCTCGTGCAACAGGCTGAAGACATCCATGTTCATCCCTCCTGGTTCTTTCAGCACTGTAACAAGAGGGGATGCTCATCCCAATCGACAAAAACATCGCAGCCGCGTGCATTATGTCCAGTTATCTTTCGGGCAGCCTGCAGGATTTCAGTGCTCGCCAGGTTCGCTGCCTAGGGCGCTGACCAGATCACCTTCTCATTTTTGTCGTAGAGCGTCAGCGTCGATTTCGGAACAGGCTCTTTCCCGGGAACCCGAAGCTCTTTGATCTCAAGCGCGACGCGGCGATAGCCTTCGGGATCGTAGAGGGTCAAGCTGGGGGAACCGTCCTGAAGCATAGTCAGCAATGCAGCTCCCTTATCCTCTCCTTCCAGGCTGAGCACTGGATGGTTGTCCGGCTCGATCTTCAAGGTTGCATAGCCGGCCAACCGGTCGCTGGCGATGGTCAGGTTCGCCGCGTCGCCGATGAGGCTCAAGCGTGGTCCTCCGTTCGGCAGAACGAACATATAGGCAAAGCCCTGTGGCTTTCGCTGCTTGCCTGCCTGGTCGTATAGGGCAAGTTCCGCGACACCCGCTGCGTTCAGACCGATCTCGGCGCGTACGTGACCGTGAAGATCGTAAAACGCTGCGCCGGCCGAGCCGTCCGGCTGCGCTCCGATGACTGCTCGAACCTTCCCGTCCTTCCCGACCACTCGAAATTCCTCAGCCGTTACGGCAGTGGTTGCCGGCGCTTCTTGAGCAATGACTGGATCGCTGACTGGATCGCTTCGCAGCATCGCTCCCGGCAGCATTGCACCTATCCACCCAGCAGTGATCGCGACAAGCATCATGCGTATAAAGTCGTATCTCATCATGGCGTCCTCCTGACTGACTGTAAGCCTGCAGTTACTTTTCCAGGATCAGGCTGCTCTCCGCAAGCCCCCGCACTCAAAATACCGTCTCTCCTTACTATCGACGTGGGCTACTCAAGTCACAGGACTTGCCATATCCGCGCCGGACCGGTTATGACTGAAGCAGGAGCGACCATGTATATCAGGCGGGCGA
>VBON01000316.1:4234-6449 GCA_005877525.1 Nitrospirota bacterium | reverse complement strand
TTTGGCAGACGCCGCAGTGACCGGCCAGTCAAGGGATCGATTTCATGAATCGCGTCGACCTGGTCGCCGAACAACTCGATCCGCACGCTCCGGTCCTCCGCCGAGGCGGGAAAAATCTCAATCACATCGCCGCGCACCCGAAAAGTACCGCGATGGAAATCGGTGTCGTTACGCGCGTACTGGATCTCGACGAGTTTCCTGAGGATCGCCTCCCGTCGTACCTCGACGCCTTCCTCGAGGTACAGCAGCATGCCATGGTAGACCTCAGGCGATCCCAGACCGTAAATGCACGATACCGACGCGACAATGATGATGTCCTCTCGCTCGAACAGCGATCGCGTCGCCGAGTGCCGCATCCGGTCGATGGCGTCATTAATGGAGGAGTCCTTGGCGATGTACGTATCTGTGGACGGGATGTAGGCTTCCGGCTGATAGTAATCGTAATAGCTGACGAAATATTCGACCGCGTTGTCCGGAAAGAAACTTTGAAATTCTCGATAGAGTTGCGCCGCCAGCGTTTTGTTGTGCACGACGACCAGGGTCGGCTTTTGGACCTGAGCGATTACGTTGGCGAGGGTAAAGGTTTTGCCGGAACCGGTCACGCCCAGGAGGACTTGATGCGTCTCTTTCCCCAGAATCCCGTTTGCCAAGCTCTCAATAGCTTGTGGTTGATCTCCTCGGGGTTGAAACTCCGAGACCAGCCTGAATCGTGCCATAACATCTTGAGCGTAACACAGGGCCGACTGGATTGACGAGAGGGGCGGGATAGATTGCGCGAGAGGACTGTTAGACGCCGAATCCGGATCCGACGCCGGAAGTCCGTTCGGCCCGTTCAATGCACAAGCCGATAAAACTATGGCGCCTGCTCAGCGGGGACGTGGTGGCGTCGAGCGCGAAACAGGTTGAGTCCAGTTCCACCTGACGGCCGAAGTCCATCCCTTTCAAGAAGGCGTCGGCCATAAGCGTTTCTACGTCATCGATCGGCAGCCTGATAGTCTCGGCGATGCGGGTGATGGCCGTGTCGAACTGGACTACGATCTGAGGCGATTCCGGACCAAAGATGTTTGCGGCGCAAATAGTGGTGAGTTCGACAATGACCTGTCGCTGATCCGACGGTGGAGGAACGACGAGTTCATTGGGAAGCTCCAGCGTTGCCGCGACAAGGGCGGTAACCTCGTGCGGCGTCATGCCGGTCGCTTGGAGATGGGCTTCATCCCAGGGCAAGCCTGTGCGCTGAATGGTCTGATCGACGGCAAGAATGACCTTTGGCAGGTACGCGGCCAACGCGAATTCGCCCAAACTTTCGAGCATGACGTTGGTAAACAGCGCTTGCGCCTCTGGTAACCGTCCCGCTTCGGCCAAAGCACACGCCTGATGGCCCGCCACAAAGGTTTTCGCCAGAAGACGACGGAGACTGACCGTCTGGGGAAGCCGCTTTTGGACCAACTCGGCAAACTCTGTGGCGATGGCAATATCCCGGATAGTATCGTAGCCGGTGCGCAGGATTGCCTGGGAAAGGCTAGTGATCTTCTCATTGCGCCGCTGGTAAAAGACGCTGTTTGCAACTTTCAGGACCCGCGCCGTGAAGGCTTGATCATGGAGAATCGCATTCGCGATGGAGTCCACTTTCGTGAGAGGACTCGACAGCAGCGCGATTACCTTGACGGCGGTCTGACGGATGATGGGAAGCGGTCGTCCCGCCAGGATCGTGGCTAAAGATGTGCGCAGGTCAGTAGAATCAGAGGCCATGTCCCTATCCTATCGGTTGAGGGCGGGAAAAAATTTAGCTCCGGGTTGACATTTCCTTGCTGCTCTTTGAGCGGGCCCTCTCGGTTGCCCGGCCCTGCTTAAGCATAGAACCGCTACTCTTCCGCCGTGATAGACTGACGTCCTCGTCTCCGGATACAATGTCAACAAAAAGCACCCCAGGGAGCTGGAAGTATGAAGATCCGGACAGTTGCTCAGGCACTACGCCGTTTAAGCCTGCTCGTCGCCGTGGCCGGTCTGGTGGCTTGCACCACCAATCCTTACACTGGTCGTCACCAACTCATAATGATGTCGCCCTCCGAGGAAATGAAGCAGGGCGCCCAAGCCTATGAGCAGGTTCTCCACGATCCGAAGATGCCGCCCTCCCAGGATCCACGTGAAATCGAACCGGTCAAGCGAGTGTCGGCGAGAATCATTGAGGCAGCCAAGAAATCCAAGTACGCAGACA
>VBON01000316.1:1577-4173 GCA_005877525.1 Nitrospirota bacterium | reverse complement strand
GCGGTGTACACGGGCATCTTCAATGTCGCCAAAAACGAGGCCGGCTTAGCCGCGATCCTTGGGCATGAGGTCACCCATGCCTTGGCTCGGCATGGAGCCGAGAGGGTCAGCCAGGGTTATTTGGCACAGGGAGGCGTACTGGTTGGATCATTAGTAGGCGCCGGTTTTGGTATTGACCCTCAAATAACGCAGCTTGCAGGTGGCGCTTTAGCCCAATATGGTGTCATCTTGCCGTACAGTCGCGCGCACGAGTCGGAAGCTGACCATATCGGATTGCTGCTTGCTGCAGATGCCGGCTATGATCCACACGAAGCGGTGCACGTGTGGGAGCGGATGGAACAGGTCTCTAAAAACCAGCCCCCTGAATTCCTGTCTACTCACCCAGGCCATGGAACTCGCATTAAACAACTCGAGGGTTGGATGCCGGAAGCCATGACGCACTACCATGCCCAACCAGGTATGCAGGTAGCGGAACTGCCTCTCGAACCGCTTCACTGAACCGCAGTTGTTTCCCGCATCTCCGGCGAACGCCAGAATTTCGCGACCCGGCTGTGAGCAGGATGCCACCGTGCTTCCCGAGCGCGGGGCCTGGCTCGTTGTGGTACCGTTGCTTGCCACGATACTGTACTACGCCCTGCCGGGTGATCTGCGAGAAAACATCTGGCTCATTTTGAGTCCACAGCTGGCGGCCTACGGCATGCTGGCCATTTGGCTGGTGCAGAACCGCACCCCCTGGAGACGCCTTCGATTGGAATCCTCACGGCTTCTCGCGGCGCTGCGCTGGGGCGGCTTGATGGGGCTCGCCTTGGGAGTGATCAATCTTACGGTCATCCTATGGGTGATTCCGGGGCTGGGAGGGGACATCAGTTTTCTGCACGAGACGCCTCATGCGCAAGCGCCGGCATGGCTGATGTTTCCGTTCGGCATCGGCGCAATTGCAATCCTGGTCGAACTGAATTTCCGGGGCTTTCAGATGGGCCGCCTGCTGGCTCTCTTCGGATCGTCACTGACAGCGCAGGGCTGCGCCATCATTGTCTCAGCCTTTGCCTTCGCGTGGGATCCGTTCATGGTACACGTCTTTCGGTCTTTACACTGGATGGCCTTCACGGACGGTGTCGTCTGGGGGGTTCTGTTGTTGCGGACACGAAGCCTTTATGCCACCATGACGGCGCACGCGGTCGAAGTGTGGATCCTATACGCAGGACTCAAACTCTGGTTTTAGTAATACTTCGTGCAATGAGATATCTGTTGTATTTCCTGATCGGGGGGGCCGTCGTCAGTCTGACGACGTGGTTCGGCAGTCTCGGCCGCAGTTGGTTAGCGGCCTTTGTGTCGACTTTTCCGGCCCTCACCGTCCTGACTTTCATTTTGATCTACTTGAACGCTGGGGTCGCCGAATGGGGTCGCCGAAACGGTGCCCTATGCCAAGCATCTCATTTATTTTGTCATCCCATGGGTCGCCTATGTCGGCCTGTTCCTCCTAACCGTTGACCGGTTCGGCTTTTGGCCCGCCCTGACCTGCTCGGTGGCAGCTTTCGTGGGGGTCGCGAGCCTGTTCCGATTCATGGTATGAGCGCAACGGACTTCCCCAAAGATTGCTACCCATCCATTGAACTAAGCCTTACGCAAACTCTCTTTCGTCACCACTATACCGCCACGCGCAATTTGCACTTGAGATGACCGAGAAACAGGATTGCGCTCTAAGTTCGCGTTAACTATACTGCAGGAACTAAGGGCCTTGCCGGGTCTTTGCAGTGATCTGGCATTGCACGCAATAACAAGGAGATGCTGTGGCCAGACTGGGTGTTAACATCGATCATATCGCGACCGTACGCCAAGCCCGCGGCGGAAAGGAACCTGACCCCGTCGCGGCCGCGCCCCTCGTCGAAATGGCCGGGGCCGACGGTCTTGTCGTGCACCTCAGGGAAGACCGACGACACATTCAGGACCGTGATCTCACCCTGCTCCGCGAGATTGTCCATACCAAGCTCAACCTGGAGATGGCGGCCACCGTGGAGGTTAAGCCGCACCTCGTCACTCTCGTCCCTGAGCGACGCGAAGAGCTGACCACCGAGGGCGGATTGGACGTCGACAGCCAGCGGCAACGCCTTAAAGACGTAACCCTTCTTCTCCACCAATCGGGCATTGCGGTAAGTCTTTTTATCGACCCGGTCCTGGGGCAGATCAAGGCCGCCCGCCGCGTGGAAGCAGATTGTATTGAACTCCATACCGGTCGCTATGCCAATGCCTTGGGCTTGAAAGAGCAGGACATTGAATTTGAGGCTCTCGCCCAAGCCGCGCGGGCGGCCTATAAGTTGGAACTTGCGGTCAGCGGAGGGCACGGCCTGACGTACCATAATGTTCGCCGCCTGCGGGGTATTAGCGAGATCGTGGAATACAACATCGGTCATAGCATCATCGCCAGAGCGATATTCATCGGACTGGAGCGCGCGGTCCGCGAAATGAAGGAACTCCTGCGGTAATGGCCGCCTGAGCAACTGCATGGAACTCGTCACCGCCGCCGAGATGCGCGCCCTGGATCGCGCTGCCATCGAGGAGCGGAAGATTCCCAGCCTCCGGTTAATGGAGAATGCCG
>VBON01000316.1:0-1398 GCA_005877525.1 Nitrospirota bacterium | reverse complement strand
ACCTATCACGTTTTGGACGACCCCTCGGCGTCGCGGGTGTTCGACCCGCTGCTCCGCGAGAGCGACTTTCTTGTTGATGCGATTTTTGGCACAGGCTTGAACGCGCCGGTTCAAGGCCCGGCGGCCGGTGTCATCAGCCTGATGAACCAATCCGGTCGTCCGATCGTGGCCGTTGACCTGCCGTCGGGCCTTGATGCCGATTCAGGACAGATTCTCGGAATCGCCATCCAGGCGTCCCTGACGGTCACCCTTGCACGGCCTAAGCGAGGACTGTACATCGGAGATGGTCCGAACATCGCTGGGACAATCCGGGTTGGCGACATCGGCATTCCCCCCGAGCTGCTCGTGACTGCCAAGATTCCGCTAAAACTTCTGGACCCTGCCTCGCTCCGGATCTTCTTGCCCAAGCGAAAGCGCGCAGCGCATAAAGGTTCTTTCGGTCACGCCGGTATTATCGCCGGATCTTCGGGGAAGACGGGGGCGGCGGCGATGGCAGCACTGGGAGCACTTCGCGCGGGAGCGGGTCTGGTGACAGTGGCCATCCCCGAGGGCCTTAATACTGTATTAGAGGCGAAGCTCTTGGAAGCGATGACATTCCCGGTGGCGGGAACGCCGTCGCATGGATTGGCCAAAGACAGCAAAGAGAGTCTACTCGAATTTGCGGCGAGCAAGACCGCCGTGGCGATCGGCCCAGGCATTGGGCGCGAGTCAGAGACCGTTGGCCTCGTTCTCGAGCTGCTTATCGAAATCAAGCATCCTCTCGTCCTCGACGCCGACGGAATCAACACGCTCGAAGGGCACGCCCACATCCTACGTCGGGCTCAAGCTCCGGTGATTCTCACGCCCCACCCTGGAGAAATGGCGAGGCTGCTCGGGGTCAGCGTGGCTGACGTACAGAATGATCGCATAGGGGTGGCGGGCCGCTTTGCCCGAGAGTTCAACGTGCACGTCGTCTTGAAAGGCGCGGGTACGGTGCTGGCCGGCCCGGACGGTTCGCTAGCCGTGAATCCCACGGGCAATCCGGGAATGGCAACCGGGGGAACCGGCGATGTCCTGACCGGCATGATCGTGGGACTCCTGGCTCAAGGGCTTTCTCCCTGGGAAGCCGCCTGCACCGGAACCTATTTGCATGGCCTGGCGGGGGATCTCGCCGCCACTCGCCGCGGCGAGGTTGGCATGCTCGCCCGGGATCTGCTTGAGACCATTCCCGAGGCGATTCGAGACCTGCAGTCGGAAGAAAACCTGATCTAATGCCATTCGGCTTAGTAGATGATACGGAGAGCGCCAGGATGCCTGCTGACAACCCAGCTTCTCCGGAGTTCGCATCTACCCTCGAGACCTCTTCCAGTCTCGAAACAGAGGACTTAGGAGAGCGGCTGGGGCAGGCCTGCAGGGGCG
>VBON01000310.1:364-2731 GCA_005877525.1 Nitrospirota bacterium | reverse complement strand
GCCGCCCTTCACTGCCATGCTCGTCTATCGGTGTAGCTCATCTCGAACTTAAGAAGGACCATCCTAACGCCGCTTGGCCAAGACCTCGCGTCTACGGAAGCCGCAGGCGCTTTACATCAGCTCGCGGCGAACAGAGACTTTGGCGCGTTCCCTGAGCGCCTCTTGATAGGCACGGACAGCCTGTTGTTGTTTCTGGTTGAGGGCCACCCGAAGCGCGCGCTCCTGGGGGGAGACCGCCTGCTCCATCGGCATGCTCGGCATCAACTGGCTGGCAAGCGCCGCCTGCGCGCCGGCCAACTCATCGGTGGTGGCAGCCACAGATTCGCGAACCAGCATTCGAGCCTTCTCGCGCATGAGATCAGCGCGAAAGGCTGCTTCGAACATTGCGGGGGTCCAGCGATTTGACGCCAGCAATTGCCTATAGTGATCAGGATCGAAGTGGCCGTTGCGCTGGAATTCCGGGAGCGCGGCGATGGCGTCGCGCATCTCCGCGGGGGTCACCATGATGCCCATGTCTTTGGCCGCTTGAGTCCACAGCCGGCTGGCGATCAACTGTTCGACCACCATCTCCTTAAGCTGCTCCTCCGGGATATTGCCCGGCATAAATTCTTTGTACTGGCGGGACATATTTTGATACGTCCGTTGATACTCTTCGCGGGAAACGTGGTCATTGCCTACCGTAATGATATTGTCTTCCTTGTTCTGCTCAAATCCCCACCACCCCATGCTCACAATAAAGACCGCTGCGATAAGACCCATCACTGTCCGGTAAAACCAGGGACGTTCGATCGCGCTTTCTCTGAGGATTTTCAGCATAGCCGCATTATAGGAAGGCCGTGGCGAAAAATGCAACGCATCGTAATCGTTTGTCTTCCATAAGCTTTTTTGCTAGAATGCCCGTTATAGCCGGAGCACGAGCCGTTGCCGGAAAGGGGCACCTTTGTTGAGGAAGATCAGCGAAAAGATACGGCGCTTCTGTACCATAAAGCAACGGTTCTGAATCGGTTTATTGCTAAGATCCTGGATTTCTTGATCGTTCTTGGCCTCGGAGCAATCGCGCCTCCTTATGGGTTCTGGGCGGGCCTCTGGTACCTCTTAGTCGCGGACGGCTTCTCGGGTCAAAGCATAGGAAAACGGTTGATCGGACTCCAGACGTGGGTATCCGGATTGCATACCAGTGCAGGCTTCAAGGACTCAATCATCCGGAACATGCCGATGGCCATGGGATACCTCCTTTGGCAAATTCCTTATCTGGGCTGGCTGGGAACGCTGGCGATATTCAGCATTGAGGCCTTGCTAATCATCGGCAATGATCGTGGCCTCAGGATCGGCGATGAGCTCGCACATACGCAGGTTGTGAACGAAAACATCTTCGACATCGACTCTCGAGCATAAGGAGAAACGCACGTGGGTGTTATGGCTGGTATCCTTGGATGGTTCTCAAACGACTTGGCTATAGATCTCGGAACTGCGACCACTTTGGTATACGTGAGAGGGCGAGGGATCGTGCTCAATGAGCCCTCGGTCGTTGCCATTGAGAAGAAGACTGAAAACCTGTTGGCGGTCGGCATCGAGGCCAAGAAGATGCTGGGCCGCACTCCCGGCAACATCGTCGCAATTCGTCCCATGAAAGAAGGCGTAATTGCGGATTTCGAGATGGCCGAGAAAATGCTTCGCCACTTTATTACAAAAGCGCACGGCCGCAGCACCTTCGTCCGCCCGCGCATCATCATCGGCGTGCCATCGCGGATCACGCAGGTTGAGCAACGGGCGGTGCGGGACTCGGCAGAACTTGCCGGCGCCCGCGAAGTCTATCTGATCGAAGAGCCGGTCGCGGCCGCGATCGGTGCCGGGCTTCCGATTACCGAGCCTTCCGGCAACATGGTGGTGGATATTGGCGGAGGGACGACCGATATTGCAGTGTTGTCGCTGGGCGGAATCGTATACAGCGAATCTGTCAAGGTCGCCGGCGATCGCATGGACGACTCAATCATGAGCTACGTCAAGAAGAAATATAATTTATTGATCGGGGACCATATGGCGGAGCGCATTAAGGTCGAAATTGGCTCGGCCTATCCCTTTGAGGAGAAAAAGGAGTTTTTGGTGAAAGGCCGCGACCTGATCTCCGGCATTCCGCGCACACTTCTGTTGAATGACGCTGAGATCCGCGAAGCTCTGGTCGAGCCGATCAGTACGATCATCAACGCTATCAAAGTAGCGCTCGAGAATACCCCGCCGGAACTTGCGGGCGACATCATCGATTGCGGCATGGTGTTAACCGGCGGGGGCTCACTGCTGCGCGGGATGGACGTTCGGCTAAGGGAAGAGACAGGGCTGCCGATCATCACGGTGGACGATCCGCTTACG
>VBON01000310.1:0-353 GCA_005877525.1 Nitrospirota bacterium | reverse complement strand
AAAAGTCAGCGTGATGTCACAGTACAGCGGATCGAGGTAACCGCGATCCGAAGGTAGCATGATTTCCTTACAATCTATGGCAGGCGCCAAGCGGGCCTTGGTCCTTCTTCTCGCCGTGCTCGCAATCGCACTTCTCATTGTTCCCGAAGCGAATGACGGTCCTCTAAAGAACATGGAGCGGGGCCTCATGTCCATCGCCAGTCATCCATTGCGCATCCTCGATTCGGTGACCCAAGGGATTGATTCTGTCTGGAGCCGATATCTTGCATTACGCTCCGTCGGCGATGAAAATCGCGCCCTCCGGCGGGAGATCGCGACCCTCCAGGAGGACGCCAACCGGCTGCACGAGAGGG
>VBON01000305.1:1974-3866 GCA_005877525.1 Nitrospirota bacterium | reverse complement strand
CGCACACCGAACCCGCGCTAGATTTGGGGATCAGGCTGCTGACGTTTGTTGGACCGGATGCTGACCTGGCAGGAAAATCCTGAGGACAAACCGGTAAGAATTTCTAAGTATACGGAAAATCTCAGCGAAAGTCAAATCAGCGCATTATGAGAATGCGGTTGCCCATTCCCATTTACAGATTTATGGTTCACACATTTGACAAGGTGCCATATCCGGAAGGGATTAACCTTTTGCTTATGAATGACCGTCAAATGCGTTCCGTCGAGCACCGAGGCCAGGGATAGATCGGTTCTCCACCCGAGTTGCTTGCACAAAGGGGAAATAACTTTCTCGATGGCGGCGATCAGTGGATTCCCGTTGCTGAAGTGGTTGAGCAGGATGATCCGCCCCCCGGGCTTGCAGACCCGGATCATCTCCAGCATAACTTTCCGATAGTCCGGCACGGCCGTCACCACGTAGGCCGCCATAACGGCATCAAAGCTGTCATCCGCAAACTCCATCGCCCCCGCATCCATCCGCATGACTTTCACCTGTTTTAAGCCATACACGTCGATCCGTTGCCTGCACTTATTCAGCATGCCATCGGACAAGTCGATTCCGACGATTTCGCAGGAGCGCGGATAGGAGGGCAAGCCTAAACCCGTGCCGACGCCGACTTCCAGAACCCGCTCGCCGGGAGACAAATTTAGATGGCGGACCGCATGCTCCCGCCCGTCATGAAAGATCTTGCCGAAAATATGGTCGTAAACCTTGGCGTAACTCGAATAGACTCGCTCAACCTTAGCCGCGTCCATGGCGTCTCATACCTGTAGCTCCTGACTCCCTGGAACTATCCGATCTCTGTTACGTAAGGCCGACGCTTCCGTGTGGCAGGGATTCGCGGCTCGCGCAGACGTTCTGTGAGATAATCCGAGCAACTCTAGCGAAAGGAAGGGAATTTTGTCAAGGTTTCAAAAAGATATGGGGGACTTTCGAAGCTCGATCCTGAGGCGAGCGCGATGTCATCGCTGGTACTAGGAGGTTGTGGTAGCATCGATTGATGCAGGCCGTGATTCTCCTGGGAGCGGTGATCGTAGTAGGCCTCGTGGCTGCAGACTGGATCGCATTTACCCGCAAGAACCCTCGCGTCCTTGGTTATGGCCTCGCGATCGGGCGACAGCAGGAGGCATTGCGGGTATCACCCGACGACTTCGACGCCAATGGCTGCCTGCCCTTACCGCATGGCTTGGCGTGGCTCTGCCCTGGACAGCATGCTATTATCCTCCTGCCGGAATGGAAGCGATTCGGGTTGAGGTTCCGCACCGCCTGGCCGCTCAACGGCGCTCTGCATTACGACAGTTTCAGCGACTGCACAGAACTGCGGTTCATCAAGCGCATGCCCTGGTCCTCGGCGCTCTTGACGGCGTTGTGGTTTCTCACGGTCATGGGTGGCCTGATCGCCTATCTCGTCTCCTACGCTCGGGCTGGAGGTTTTGCGTCGGCGCCGGGCGCATTTCTCGGTGTAGCATTGAGCGGGTTGGGATCACTTGTGCTGCTGTTTGGGCTCATCGTGGTCGTGGCCGCCTATCGGTTGGAGGATAAACGGCTCATGGTGGTCTATGACGAGTTGCGCGCCGTGTTGTGCGAGAAACCATCGCAAAAGCTCGATTAGGTCCGGTAGGCGTCGGCAAAAGATTGGCACTCGGCCGGAAGGCGATCCGGACCGTCTCGCAGCAATCCTTTAATGATACCCCTATGCTTTTTCGCCAAGCCCGAATCGCGCACGATTTGCGTATAGAGGGTACCGAGGGATGTCTCATCGGCGGCTAGTGCCTCTAGAGCCGGCAAGCTGAGCGGCGCCAACGCATCGCGCAGAGCCAGCATCGCTTTTTCCACGCTGTGGTATGGAGGAG
>VBON01000305.1:1325-1940 GCA_005877525.1 Nitrospirota bacterium | reverse complement strand
GCGTGATAGAAAAGTGCGATCCGATGGCGAAAGGCTGATTCCAAGGAGCTTCGAATCTCACCGGCTGCGGGCGACATAGCCCATTGTATCAAAGTTGAAGGAGGGCAGATGATCTGTTAAGGTCTGGCGCCGTGTGGACCAGACGCCGAGTAATCCAAGCTGGAGTGGCACTTGGCATCAGCCTGCTCTGGCCGGCCTTCACCTACAGTCCCAAACCTTCCCTTCAGGCCGTACGAGACGCCCTGATGGCCCTTCGGCGCCAGAGGCTGGTGCTGTCTCCCTTGGAAGGATTGACCGAATTCCGAGGCGTCCTTCATGCCCATACGAGTCTCTCCCACGATAGTCACGGTACGGTCGAGGAGATCATCGCCGCGACGCGCCAAGCCCGCCTCCATTTTCTGATCACAACGGATCATTACACCACCCGGATTTATAGCGAAGGGATCCAAGGTGTTCACAATTCTGTGCTGGTGATCCGGGGGGTTGAAATCGGCATGGGTTGCACGCGAAGCTCGGGCCTTACACGGCGGTGCGGCTCCGTTCTGGCGTTCGGCTGTCGGGATCCTCTGATGCCGGATGATCGCAACGGCTGGGACTGGGAGGCGTTGTTCAAAA
>VBON01000305.1:0-1254 GCA_005877525.1 Nitrospirota bacterium | reverse complement strand
CCGGACAGCGGCTACTTCAAACAGGCGGATGGCATGGAGATCTATGACATCGCAGACGCGATGCGAGAGAAAATCATCGACGTGCCACGGGAGCTGTTGCAGTTCGCTCTGACCTCTGACAAGTACCCGGAAGAGATCATGCTGGCTGTGGTGGAACGGATGAACTGGCATTTGGCGCAGTGGGACACGCTGACCCGGGACCGCCGCTTTGTCGGCGTTGCGGGCAATGACGCCCATCAAAACCTTGCCCTCTTGGGCCGTCAGCTCGACCGGTACGATTTGATTTTTCGGGCGCTGAACATGCATGTTCTCGCTCCCTCTTTGACGGAAGAGAACATCATCGCCGGGCTTCGGGAGGGCCGGTGCTTCGCCTCCTTCGGCTTGCTTGGGGACGCCGCCGGGTTTCAGTTTACGGCCCGGGAAATTCCGACGGGGACACAACGAGCCGTCCTTGGCGGAGAACTCAAGATGCAGGACGGCCTGGTGCTGGAAGTACAGAGCCCTATTCCCGGGGTGCTGACCCTCCTGCGTGATGGGATCCCGATTCGCCGTGAGGAAGGGCGGCTCTTGCGGCACGGGGTCGATCGACCGGGCGTCTACCGGGTGGAAGTGTCGCTCAGGGTGGTGGACCGCTGGCGTCCGTGGATCTTTGCCAATCCCATTTATGTTCGAGCGTGACCTTCCGCACTTCGGCGGCTTGACAGCTATCTGCCGACAGCCTAGCCTTCGTTGTCTTCCATAAAGCGTTCTCAGGAGGGCACGTGAAACCGGAGACGACCAGCGCCGACAGTTACGAAACGTCGCAGAGCGCATTCGCCGCCGAGCGTCTACGGGTCTTATATTTTTTGGGGCTTATCGCCAATCCGGTTTTTTTTGCCGCAGATCTTCTTCTGTACCGCCAGCATCTGCAAGAACTTTTCATCATACGCGTCATTCTTGAACTCGGCCTAGGAATCGCCTTTTGGGCGTTCAGAAAACGATGGCTCACGCCCAACGTGGCGTTGGTGTTTTGGATATTGATCGGCAACCTTTGTATCGCTCACATGACTGTCGTCTTGGGTGGATTCACGGCCCAGTATTACAACGGCCTGAATCTGGTGTTTCTGGCCGCGGCGGTGATCGTCCCTGTCTCGTGGCGAAGCCATTTGGTGGCCCAAGGTAGTACTCTTGCTTATTACTATGGCGCCAACTTTTTTAGGCCCACCACGGCTGCCGATTTAAATGCGGCGATAGAAAATTCCTTCTTTCTGCTGT
>VBON01000036.1 GCA_005877525.1 Nitrospirota bacterium | reverse complement strand
CTTGGATATGTGATATTCCCCGTGTTTCTCGGTTATCTCACGTTCACTGTTCGTAAATTAATGGGAAAAGGAGCTTAGGGCTATGGAGAAAAGGAAAAGAGACGGCGTCGCCTCCTTGACGGAAAGGGAGCAGGAGATCCTTCAATTGATTTGGAATGGCCTGAAGAACCGCGAGATCGGCGCTCGCTTGAAGATCAGCGTCAAAACCGTCGAGGCGCACCGTGCGAATATGATGAAAAAGCTTCGGGTCTCGAACGCCGCTCAACTCCTGAAGGCGGCTATCGAAGAAGGATTCATTCGGTTCCGGCGGGCTTAATTGAAACGCCCCCTGTCCGCTGGCGGAGCACCTCATAGAGAAGCACTCCGGCTGCTACCGAGGCATTCAGACTCGACACCCTCCCCTTCATCGGGATGTGGATTCGCCCATCGCAGTGTGCGGCGACGAGCGGACGGATGCCCCGCCCTTCGCCGGCCACCAATCACGAGGGCCAGGGCTCCTCGGTAATCAATGCTAAGAAAGTTCTGGTCGCCCTTGTCATCGAGCGCGTAAATCCAGAAGTTTCCCTTCTTCAAACGCTCGATAGTTTGTGAAAGATTCACTACCCGCGCAACCGGCAGGTATTCGATTGCACCCGCGGAAGTCTTCGCCACGGTCGCCGTCAATCCAACCGCTCGTCTTTCCGGAATAATGAGTCCATCAACCCCCGCGGCTTCCGCGGTCCGTAAGATCGCTCCAAGATTGTGGGGATCTTCGATACCGTCGAGAATGAGCAGCAGAGGATGCTCCTTGGATGCCACCACTGCCATGAGCTCATCCAAAGAGAGATATGCCTTCGCGGCTACCATCGCCACCGCGCCCTGGTGATGGGCCAAGCCCGTGAGACGATCCAGCGCTTCCTTCGGCCGAAAGTCGATGGTAACGCGTTTGGTTTTGGCTAAGGTGAGAACCTCATCGATCTCCCGGCCCTTTCGACCGTGCTGCAGATAAATCCCTTCAATTTGCCGCTCGGCGGAGCGCAGCGCCTCGAGGATCGGATGAATGCCGTATAACAGGTCGCTGCGATTCACGCTTACCGCTTCCAGGTAGTACTGCCGTCGGCCCGGTCCTCGATTGCAATGCCGCGCTCGGCAAGCTCCTGTCTAACGGCATCCGCCCGCGTCCAATCTTTTCTTGCCCGAGCCTGCTGACGCTCCTCAAGAAGCCGCTCAATCTCCGAATCGTCTATAGAGGCTTTACTGGAAACGACCACGGTCGGGGGATAGTCCATCAATGGGTCAGTAGGACCCGCCACAACTGCCTGCCCGAATTCCCAGTCCGAAGAAGGCACCTGAAAGAGTCCGAGGATCTGACCGCATTTTCGGAAGACTCCCAGGGCTTCTTGACCTTCGGACGATGAGAGCCCGGCATGCAACCGTCTATTCACATCACTGCGAAACTTCTGCAACGAGGCCAGCGCCGCGGGAGTATTGAAATCATCGTCCATGGCTTCCTCAACGCTCCTCGCGATACGAGTGAGCACTTTCTGCCACTCAGCCTTTCCGGGAAGTCTTTGCGCCGAGCCCTCCTCAAGACGTTTAAACAGATCATAAAAGTTGTTGAGCCCCGCTCGTGCTTGCCGGAGAGCCTTATCGGAAAAGTCGATGGGGCTGCGATAGTGCGTGGACAGCAGGAAAAATCTCAGGATCTCGGCAGTGACCGGTGCCGAGGCCGGAAATTTTTCGAAGATTTCGCGGATCGTGAAGAAGTTCCCAAGCGATTTCGACATCTTTTCCTGGTCTATCGTGACCAAGCCGTTATGCACCCAGTACCGAGCGAATTCTTTGCCGGTCGCACATTCTGATTGAGCAATTTCATTCTCGTGGTGAGGAAAGATGAGATCCTCTCCTCCTCCATGAATATCGAATGTCTCGCCCAGATGGCGGATCGCCATGGCAGAGCACTCAATATGCCAGCCCGGCCGCCCCGCCCCCCACGGGCTGTCCCAGGAGGGCTCTCCCGGCTTCGCCCCTTTCCAGAGTGCAAAGTCCATGGGATGGCGCTTTCGCTCATCGACTTCGATACGCGCCCCGGCCTGCATCTCATCGAGCTTTCGCTTGGAGAGCGCCCCATAGCGGGGAAAAGCCGTGATATGAAAATACACATCCGGACCGACTGGATAGGCGATATCCTTTTCAATCAGCGCTTGGATCAATGTGACGATTTCGTTCACATGTTCCGTGGCTTTCGGCTCAAGGGTCGCCAGCCTCACGCCCAGCCTTTCCATATCGCGATGGTAGGCGTCGATGTAGCGGCCGGTGACCGTTTGCCAGGGCACAGACTCTTGCTCCGCGCGCTTGATAATCTTGTCATCGATGTCCGTAAAGTTTTTAACAAACGTCACCTCGAAATTCAGGTGCTCCAGATAGCGACAGATGACATCAAAGACGACTGCACTGCGCGCATGTCCCAGATGACACTCATCGTAGACCGTCACGCCGCAGACGTACATCCGTACCCCGCCGGCCTTGAGCGGCGTAAAAAGCTCCTTGCGGCGGCTCATGGTATTGAAAACTTTAAGCGCGTTCATTGGAAGTAAACATGTTGGAGTGACGGCGAGGGCGGAATCGCTAAACGGCTGAGTAGCTCGGAATAGTTCGTTTACGAACGTTTGCTGCACACTGGTCGGGGCGGCGGGATTTGAACCCACGACCACTCGCACCCCAAGCGAGTGCGCTACCGGTCTGCGCTACGCCCCGATCTCGTGCCCCTTGCCCTGATACAGATCCGTTTTAGATTTTATCGTCCAGAACCTTTAACATTTCGTCCAATTCGTGCCGAACTCGCCGTACGACTTCCGCGGCCGCGCGCGACGGCCTTCGTTCCTGGGTCCCTTGTCGGGTATTCCAACGGCGACGAAGTCCTTCAATGGTAAATCCCTGCTCGTAGCGCATCCGTTTGATCTGAAGAAGCGTCTCCACATCTTTCTGAGTATAGACCCGCTGGCGCCCACGGCTTTTTTGCGGCTGAAGAAACTGGAACTCCGATTCCCAGAACCTCAGCACATAGGACGGAAGACCGGTGATCCTACTGACCTCTCCGATCTTGTAAAAGAGTTTATCGTCGAGTGAAACTCGCGATTCTCCATTTGTCGCTGAGAGTCCGGCCATTACAACGCCAAACCTTGTTCATTCTGTTGCGGCTTCATTGCATTTTGAAGCCGTGGTCTCCCGGCCCACCAGCCCGGGCAACAGTGACGACAGACCTAATTCACATATTTTTTAAAGATTTGGCTGGGCCGAAATGTCACGACCCTGCGCGGGGTGATCCCAATTTCCTCACCGGTGCGGGGATTGCGTCCTTTGCGGGGTCCTTTGCTTCGAATGACAAAATTTCCGAAGCCGGCGATTTTAAATGACTCTCCCTTTTGGAGAACCCCTTTGATCATATCGAGGACCAGTTCAACGAGGTCGGCAGCCTCTTTTTTTGAGATACCTACTTTTTCGTAGATTTCGGTTGCGAGATCCGCCTTCCTCATCTCCGCTCCTCCCGTTGCCTGCGTGCCAGAAGTGCCATTTTCCCTGAGAGTTCATTAAGATACGAAAGCCTACATGAAGAAGTCAAGGGGAACTCTTATCAGAAAGAGTCTCCTCAGCGAGCATCTTATATTCAATGCTGTCGGCCAGTGCTTGCCAACTGGCCTCCATAATGTTCTCAGATACCCCTACCGTTCCCCATTTCTCCTTCTGATCGCCGGATTCAATCAGCACACGTACCCGTGACGCCGTCCCCTTGTTCCCCGCCAGGACCCGGACTTTATAATCGAGCAGCTTGACCTCTCGGAGCTCTGGATAGAACTTATCCAGAGCTTTCCGCAACGCATGATCGAGGGCATCGACCGGTCCGGTCCCAACCGCCACCTGGTGCTCGATCACTGTGCCGACCTTCACCATGACTGTAGCCTCCGAGATGGGCTCCTCACTCGCCTGGCGTTTTTCGACGATCACGCGGAATCCCATCAACTCAAAGGAAGGCTTATGCGTACCTAGTATCCGGCGCATGAGAAGCTCAAAGGAACCTTCCGCCCCTTCGAATTGATAACCCTGGTTTTCCAACTGCTTCAGTGTGGTCAAGAGTTCCCGGGTCTTCGGACTTTTCTTGCGTAGTTTAATGTGGAATTCTTCGGCCTTTCCGGCAAGACTGCTTTTCCCTGCATGATCGGAGACCAACATCCGCTGCCGGTTGCCGACGGTTTCAGGACGGATGTGCTCGTATGTCATCGGATTTTTTCGCACCGCATCGATATGAACGCCGCCCTTGTGGGCAAATGCCGAATCGCCCACGTAAGGTTGGTGGGTATTCGGCACCAGGTTGGCGATTTCGGCCACGTAGTGTGAGACCTCCCGCAAGTGACTGAGCCGCTCGGAGGCAATCGCTTCCTGCTTCATTTTTAGATTCAAATTCGGAAGGATGGAGGAGAGATTCGCGTTCCCGCACCGTTCTCCAATACCATTGATCGTTCCCTGCACCTGGATGACGCCTTGCTCGATCGCGATCAACGAATTGGCGACCGCCATCTCGGCATCATTATGGGCGTGGATGCCGAGCGGCACATTCACTTCGCGGATGACCTCCGTTACGATCTTTTTGATCTCCCACGGCATCGTCCCCCCGTTGGTGTCGCACAAGATGATGCGTTCCGCCCCGGCATTCCGCGCTCGCGTAATCGTCGAGAGGGCATAGTCAGGATTGGCCTTGTACCCATCAAAAAAGTGCTCGGCATCGTAAAAGACTTGGCGCTTGTGATTTTTCAGAAACGCCACGGAGTCTTCAATCAGCTCGAGATTTTTTTTCAGCGAGATGCCGAGCGCGTCGGTGACATGCAGCGTCCAACTCTTGCCGAAAAGAGTGACAACGTGCGTCCCCGCCTCCAAGAGAGACTTCAGCGTCGGATCGTTCTGCGCGGAGTTGGATGCCCGCCGCGTGGATCCAAAAGCCACAAGCTTGGCATTTTTGAACGGAATCGTTTTAGCGATGCGGAAAAAGTCCACATCCTTCGGATTCGCTCCCGGCCATCCCCCTTCAATGAAGTGGACACCGAGTTCATCCAGCTTCTGCGCCACACGGACCTTGTCCTCGACCGAGAACCAGACATCCTCGGCCTGTGCGCCATCCCGTAACGTGGTATCGTAGATTTCGATGGAGCCCACGGGTCTCATCCGAGCTCAAAAGCCTGATGCAGGGCCTGTATTGCCGGTTCTAGATGCTGTTCCTCTATCACGCAGGAGATTTTGATCTCAGAGGTGCTAATCATCATAATATTGATGCCTTTCGCGGCCAGGGTCTCAAACATCCGCGCCGCGACACCGGAATGGGACCGCATCCCCACGCCGACCAAGGACACCTTGGCGATCTTGTCCTTGAGTTCCACGCTTCGCGCCCCAATGTCCTTGGCGATCCGGTTCGCAAGATCCACCGCCTTGTGGAGATCGCCCCGTGGAATCGTAAAGGACAGGTCGGTCAAGTCGCCCTGTCCCACGTTTTGAATAATCATATCCACGAGAATGTTCGCCGACCCGATCGGTCCGAAGATCCGCGAGGCAATACCGGGATGATCGGGCACACCGATGAAGGTGATCTTCGCCTGATTGCGGTCGCCGGTGACCCCGGAGACCATGACTTGTTCCATATCCCGATCCTCCTTGGTCACCAGCGTCCCCTCGCCTTTTTTAAACGTCGACTTCACAATGACCGGCACCTCGTACTTCGCCGCAAACTCGACCGATCGACTCTGCAGCACTTTGGCGCCCAGACTGGCGAGTTCCAACATTTCCTCATACGACACCTTCTCAAGCTTGCGGGCGGAAGGAACGATATTCGGGTCCGCGGTAAAGATGCCCTCGACGTCGGTGTAGATGAGACATTGCTCGGCGTGAAGGGCAGCGGCTAAGGCGACAGCCGTGAGATCCGATCCGCCGCGACCGAGGGTCGTGACGTCGTTGTTTTCGTTGATGCCTTGAAATCCCGCTACCACCGGAATGATGCCCTGATCCAGCGCCTCTTTGATTCTCTCCGCCGTGATCCGCTCAATGCGCGCCCGGGTATGGGTGCTATCGGTCATGATGCCGACCTGTCGGCCGGTATAGGAACGGGCATCCAGTCCCATGGCTCGCAAGGCCATCGCAAGGAGGGCGATCGTAACCCGTTCACCGGTGGACAGGAGCATGTCCATCTCGCGTTCGTCGGGAAATGGTGCGAGCTCGTGGGCCAGCTTCAGCAAGCGGTCCGTCTCGCCGCTCATAGCCGAGACGACGACCACGACCGCGTCGCCCGCCTGGCGAGACTTGGCAATCAACGCCGCCACATGCTTGATGCGCTCGACGTTTCCGACGGACGTCCCCCCGAATTTTTGCACTACTAGCATAAAGCGCCTGCGGCTTCTTCAGCTGAGAGCTCCTGGGCGAACAGCGTTCTAATAGTCATTTCCTCAACAGCCGTCCCATCAACTTCTTGGCATCCTCCACATACACCCGTGTCGCCTTGGCATCAACCTCATTGAAACCACGTTCGCCGCCCGTCTTTTCCTTGCCGGGACCTTCGAAGAGGACATACGGGACCGCCTCGGCGGTGTGCTGCCGCAAAGCGACCGGTGTCGCATGGTTGCAGGCCATGAGGATGCGATACGACCCCAGCTTCGGCAGCTCTTTGAGGAGCGGCCCTAACATCTGCTCGTCAAAGAGTTCAATTGCTTTCACCTTGCCCTGCAGGTCTCCTTGATGGCTGGCATCATCCGCTGCTTCCAGATGAATGTACACCAGATCTTTGGTTTTCAGTTCCACGAGGGCGGCCTCGACCTTGCCGGCATAATTCGCATCGGCATATCCGGTGGCCCCCGGAAGTTTCACTGCATCCAGACCGCAGTACAGTCCCAAGCCCCGGGGGAGATCCAGCGCCGAAATGATTCCGCCACTCACGCCGTAGCGTTCCGTCAACTTCGGCAACTTCGGAGCTTTGCCTTGTCCCCAGAGCCAGATGGCGTTGGCCGGCGGTTTGCCCGCCTCCTTCCTGTCGATATTGATCTGGTGGTCGCGAAGAACTTCAAGCGCAGCCTCCATCAGTGCTCGCAAGACCTTTTCCCCTTCACCCTTTGGCAAATACTCCCCGACGGGTTTGGCCGTGATATCCTGCGGGGGGGACGCACTAATCCGGTGCTTACCCTCCGCCCAGACCATCAGGTGACGGTAGGAAACCCCGGCATAAAACTGGACGACTTCCGTGCCGATCTGTTCGTTCAGATCATAGATGAGCTCTTTGGCTTCTAATGAATCGATTTGACCGGCGCTGAAGTCCTCCATGATTGCGTGCGGGCCAAGCTTTTTGACGTCGTACCCGCCAGTGTCGGCGCGTAGCGTCACCAGATTACAACGATACGCGACATCATCCGGGTTCAACGCAACGTCCAGTCCTGCGGCTTCAAAGGGAGCAGGACCCGTGCAGTGTTTCTTGGGGTCGTATCCTAAAATCGCGAGTTGGGTCACGTCGCTGCCGGGATAGCAACCGTCCGGGGTGGTTTTCACCAGCCCCAGTTCGCCGTTCCGCGTCAGATAGTTCAGGTTGGGCGTCTTCGCGGCTTGCAATGGTGTCTGACCGTTCAGCTCCGCTACAGGATGATCCGCCATTCCATCGCCCATCAAAATGACATACTTCATGCGAACCTCACGCCCTCCTCGCGCGTTAGTACCCCAGCACTCTGACCACGTCTTCCATGTTTGCCTGGATCGTCGCGGGCTTCTGCGACACCGCAATGGCGATATCCACGTCCTTCAAACCGTGCCCCGTCAATGTACAGACCGCCGTTTCGCCGCCTTTGAAGAGACCGGCCTTCTGCATCTTGATCACGCCCGCGACCGAGGCAGCCGACGCAGGCTCGCAAAAGATCCCTTCGAGCGCCGCCACCATACGGTACGCTTCAACGATTTCTTCATCCGTCACCAGATCGATCTTCCCGTTCGATTCCTGCACGGCTTTGATCGCCTGTGCCCAGCTCGCCGGGTTACCGATACGGATGGCCGTCGCGATCGTCTTTGGCTTCTCCACCACATGTCCCAACACAATGGGGGCCGCGCCGGCCGCCTGAAATCCGAACATCCGAGGCAGCCGCCGGCAGAGAGATTGACGATGGTATTCCTGATAGCCCCGCCAGTATGCGGTAATGTTGCCGGCATTCCCGACGGGGAGAAAGTGAAAGACCGGCGCATCGGTCAGTTGTTCGCACACCTCGAAGGCGGCAGTCTTTTGTCCCTCCAGACGGTAGGGATTCACCGAGTTCACGAGAATAATGCCATATTTCGCCGAGATCTCCTTGACGATGGTCAATGCCTGGTCAAAATTCCCTTGCACCTGCAGGACTGTCGCGCGATGCATCATTGCCTGCGCCAGCTTGCCGAGTGCAATCTTGCCCTCGGGAATCAGCACGAAGACCTGGAGCCCGGCCCGGCCGCCATAGGCCGCTGCGGCCGCTGAGGTATTGCCGGTAGAGGCGCAAATCACCGCTCGCGCGCCCGCCTCGACCGCCTTGGAGATGGCGAGC
>VBON01000309.1:2276-2473 GCA_005877525.1 Nitrospirota bacterium | reverse complement strand
GTTCCCGCTGCTTCCATCCGATCCAACGCCAAAACTCCGGAGCGAAGCTCAACGCCGGCTGCGCCCTGAGGTGAAGGCGGCGAGGATCGACCGGTTGCTCCATGTCCCGCTGGTAGCCGCGAAGCGCGAATGGGCTGAACCCGTCCGGCGCTCCGGAAGGTGGGTCGGCCATCAGGAAGACACCATCAATCCCCGTT
>VBON01000309.1:0-2268 GCA_005877525.1 Nitrospirota bacterium | reverse complement strand
CCAGGAGATATTCCCGGACTGCCGGGTGCAGCAAATCCAAGCCATCAGCAGGCACCACCTCCCCGGAAACGGGATCATATCGCCAATCCGACCATCCAAACTGCGGATCGACCCAGTCCATGCGACGGATGGAGAGCGCTGCCCATGCCTGCATCCGCTGGCGATGGGCGCTTGCTACGATGCCGGCCAACTTGTCTCGAATCAGGGGCGCCCAATCTGTCTTAAAATAAACCCCCGCTTCCGGTCTGCGGGATCGCGAAGGGGCTTGGCGCGCCACTTCCAGGACGATCGTGTCGGTCTCCGCGTGTTGCAGTCGGAGGAGTTCTCGCTCGTCCACACTCTCGATCCGAGCCACGGGGATATAGGCTGCGACCGGCCCGACCGCTTGCAAGGGCGGCACTCCACGGCGTTCAAGGTCGGGCACTTTGGCGCGGGCTAAGATCGCTTGAGGCGTTTGCGGATACTCGTCCGTCAGCCGCCGATACTCGGTCAGAGCCAAGGCAATGTCGCCATGGGCTTCAAGAGCCTGAGCCAACAGCAAGGTCGCTTCCGGCCGTTCCGGCGCATTGGGATAACTGTCCCCGATACGGCGGAACAGTGTGATAGCCCGATCAAACCGGCCTTGGGTCATCGCCTGGCGGCCCGATTGCATCAGGCCGGCCACGATCTCGCGTGACGGCATCGGGACTTTTGCGACGCGGTCAGGAGCGGACGGGGGAGATGAGACACATGCAGAGAGAGTCGCAAATACAGCGACCAGGAACAGGTTCGCCAGGAAACGTGAACAGATGGGGTGAGCGCGAAACGTAAGCCGTGTCAGGGTTGTGGCAACTCCAGCGCGTTAAAGAAGTACGCGAGTTCGAATTGGGCAGTTTCAGAAGAATCAGACCCATGGACGGCGTTGTGCTCGATATGGGTTCCAAATGCCTTGCGCAGCGAGCCTTCCGCGGCTTTCGCCGGGTCGGTGGCGCCCATGAGGTCGCGATGTCTCTTGATGGCCTGCTCGCCTTCCAGCGCAATGACAACAATCGGCCCGGAGGACATGAAGCTGCACAAGCTGTCGAAGAACGGCCGCTGCTTGTGGATGTAGTAAAAGCCTTCGGCCTGGGCCTTCGTAAGCCGCACGAGCTTCATCGCCACCGGCACCAGTCCGGCCTGCTCGTAGCGCTGCAGGATGGCTCCGCTTTGATGCCGCCCGGTGGCATCGGGTTTGATGATGGCAAGCGTCCGTTCGATCATCGCAGGTTATGATACCGCGTCGCGCATCCGGGCAGCAAGCTCGGATGGGGCAAAGATGCCTCTCTCGGTGATAATGCCGGTGATTAGCCGAGCCGGCGTCACGTCAAAGGCCGGATTCGCGACGGCCACCCCATCCGGTGCAACCACCGTTTCTCCGCGGATGTGCGTCACCTCGCGCGCATCGCGTTGCTCGATCGGGATGAGCTTCCCGGATTCCATGCTCAGATCGATCGTGGAGCTTGGCGCCGCGACATAAAAAGGAATCCCATGGGCGTGCGCCAACACGGCCACGCTGTAGGTGCCGATCTTATTGGCCACGTCGCCATTGGCTGCGATACGGTCGGCCCCCACGACACAGACGTGTACTCTGCCTTGCTGCATCAGCGAGCCGGCCATGCTATCGGTGATGATGGTGACCGGAATGCCGTCTTGCATCAACTCCCAGGCCGTGAGGCGCGCCCCCTGCAGCACCGGTCGCGTCTCGTCGGCCAGTACCTGGATCTTCTTGCCGGCTTCCCAGGCTGCTCGGACGACGCCGAGCGCCGTCCCGTAGCCGCCGGTCGCCAGCGAACCCGCATTGCAGTGGGTGAGGATCGTGTGCTCCTCGCCTATGATCGAATTTCCATGGCGTCCGATTGCCCGATTCATCGCAATGTCTTCATCCAAAATGGCCTGTGCCTCAACGATCAACTGAGATTTGATCTCGATGACCGGTTGGTCCCGCAGCGCTTCGAGCCTTCGGGTCATCCGACGAATCGCCCAGAACAGATTCACCGCCGTGGGGCGCGTCGCCGCCAGATGCTCCGCGATCTCCAACACGCCCTTGTGAAAGGTCTCATAATCTGTCGCCTTCAGCGTCTGGGCACCGAGCGCTACGCCCATGGCCGCGGTAATTCCAATGGCAGGAGCGCCACGAACCCACAGCTCTTTGATGGCGATGCCCACGGTCTCGAAATCCCGACAGTCCACGAACTCCACTCTATCAGGCAGGAGGCTTTGATCCAGAATCCGGACCACGCCGTCCTTCCA
>VBON01000308.1:1236-2864 GCA_005877525.1 Nitrospirota bacterium | reverse complement strand
CGCCGAGAACTCACTGGTAGGGCTCGAGAGGAGATAGGATGTTCGAAAGATTCACGGATAAAGGCCGGAAAATCATCGTCTTGGCCCGGGAAGAGGCCGAACGCCACCAGAATGACTACCTGGGGACGGAACATCTGGTTCTCGCTATCCTCCGGGAAAGCGACGGGATCGCCCTTATGATCATTAAGAAGATGGGGCTCTCCTCCGAGCAAGTACGCCTTGAGATCGAACGTAATCTGCCAGGTGGCGGTACAACTATGACCTTTGGCGAGATTCCATTCAGCCCTCGGGTCAAGAAGGTTATCGAATACGCGGTGGAAGAGGCCCGTCTACTCGGACACAATCACATCGGTGGGGAGCATTTGCTTTTAGGGTTGCTTCGGGAAGAGGAGGGCATCGGCGGGAAGATCCTGCGAAGCCTGGGCGCCAATTTGTTAACCGCCCGCCAATTAACTGTGACATTTCTGCGCAAAAGTTCTCCTCGCGAGCGCGATCGCAAAAGCAACACGCCGGCGCTCGATGAATTTGGGCGGGACCTGACGCGCATGGCCCAGGAGGGCGCGCTCGATCCCGTCATCGGTCGGGGCGACGAGATCGAACGTGTGCTCCAAATCCTCAGCCGCCGGACCAAGAACAATCCGGTGCTCATCGGTGAGGCGGGCGTCGGCAAGACGGCGATCGTCGAGGGTCTGGCTCAGCGGATCGTCGGCACCGAGGTGCCGGACAACCTGCTCAACCGTCGCGTGATTGCCTTGGATTTGGGTTCTCTCGTGGCCGGCACCAAGTATCGGGGACAATTCGAGGAGCGGTTGAAGGTCGTAATGAAGGAGATTGTCCAAGCGGGCAATGTGATCATCTTTATCGATGAGTTGCACACCCTGGTCGGCGCCGGTGCGGCGGAAGGCTCCATCGACGCCTCCAACATGCTCAAGCCGGCGCTTTCGCGCGGCGAGATTCAGTGCATCGGCGCGACGACGTTGGATGAGTACCGGAAGCACATCGAAAAAGACGGTGCGCTCAAGCGGCGTTTTCAGCCGATCTATGTGCAGCAGCCCAGCGTGGAGGAGACGATCCGAATCATCAAAGGCCTGCGCGACCGGTATGAGACTCATCACGGGGTAGAGATCACCGAACAGGCGATTGCCGAAGCGGTCAAGTTGGCGGATCGCTACATCAGCGACCGCTTCTTTCCGGACAAGGCCATCGATGTCATCGACGAAACCGGGTCGCGCGCAAAACTGCAGACCTACGCGTTGCCCGGCGATTTGCGGGCGATGGACCAGGAACTCAAGAAGGTCGTTCGTGAAAAAGAATTGGCGATTGCGCTCCAGAACTTCGAAGAAGCCGTGAAGTTTCGTGAAGAGGAGGAACGCCTGCGCAAGCTCTTAGAGGATTCAAAGCTCGAGTGGAAAAAGAATCAGGAAAAGAGCAAGCCGGTGATTACGAAGGAAGATGTCGCTTACGTGGTCTCCAAAATGACGGGCATTCCTCTGTTCAAACTCGAAGAGGAGGAATCCTACAAACTGCTGCGCATGGAAGACGCGCTGCATAAACGGGTGGTCGGCCAGGATGAGGCGCTCTCCGCCGTGGCGCGCGCGATCCGGCGCTCCCGCGCAGGTCTCAAAGAA